>JAKLHH010000669.1 GCA_022710245.1 Myxococcota bacterium | reverse complement strand
CTCCGGGATGAGACCGCCGCAATTGCGGGTCCTCGCGGCCTCCGGCCGCTCCGGGATGAGACCGCCGCAATTGCGGGTCCTCGCGGCTTCCGGCCGCTCCAGGATGAGACCGCCGCGATTGCGGGTCCTCGCGGCCTCCGGCCGCTCCGGGATGAGACCGCCGCAATTTGCCCTTCGTCCGGAGCCTCCGCAGGAGGCGAGCAGGGCAGCTTCACGGTCCCCGCTCGCGGCGGCGCCCAGCTCGGGATCGGGCACGGAGCGCCGGGCAGTACCACGCGGCGTTCACGCCGGCACCGTTAACCCACGTTAACGATCGCAGTTAGCCAAGGGCACTCAACCCTCCGAGATCCTTTCTGTCGGCGAGCGGCACGGCATTTGTACTGAGGTCCGCGCGAGAGCACTCCACGGAGACGGACATGAGACAGGCCATGGGAAGCATGAAGCTGACGGTCCTCGCCGGAGGCCTCCTCGCGATCGCCGCCGCCGGCTGCGATGACAACCACCACCGCGGCGGTGGGACCACGGCCTACTGCGATGACTCCGGCTGCTACCAGTGCGACGCTGACAAGAGCTGCTGGCCGATCCAGAACCCGAAGTGCAGCGCTGACACGAGCTGCACCTCGGGCAACACCTGCACCACCATCGGCTGCGCCAAGACCTGCACGCTCGCCGCTGACTGTGCGGACGGCGAGGCGTGCGTGACCGGGTTCTGCGCCCCGAGCGGCTTCAGCAACGTCCAGCCCTACACCCCTCCGGCTGGCTGCCTCGACGACACCGGCTGCGCCGCGGACCAGTTCTGCAACAGCGGCACCTGCACCGCGCGCTGCAAGTCGGACGACGACTGCGGCCCCGACAGCGTCTGTGCGCCGTGCGGGAAGTGCCAGCCGAAGGGTGTGCCGGCGACCTGCGGCACGCAGCAGATCTACTGCTCGGAGTCGGTGCCCTGCGGCGCCGGCAAGACCTGCGAGCAGGGGCGCTGCCACCTGCAGTGCACGGGCTCCGCGAGCTGCCCCATCGGCCAGGTCTGCTCCGCCAGCGTCTGCGTCGACGACCCGGCCCCGGCCAAGCCCGAGTGCAGCCTCGACCTGCAGTGCGGCGGCGGCCTCTGCATCAACGGCTACTGCCACGACAGCTGCAAGACCAGCGTCGAGTGCGGCGCCGCCGCTCTCTGCCAGATGGGGATCTGCCAGGCAGACTACACGCCGACCAAGTAGCTCCTGCCGCTGGCCTCCCGCTCACGCGCTCACGGGCTCCCTCGCTCGCGCTCCCCTCTCACGCGCTCCCTCTCACGCGCTCCCTGTCACGCTCCCCTCTCACGCGCTCTCCAGAAGCTGCTGCTCCAGCCTCTCCAGCCTCCAGGCTCCTCGCCTCGTCGATGCCAGCGGGTGTAGACTCGCCTCATGCGTGAGAAGCCCTCCGTGCTGCTGGCGGGGTCCGATCTCGTCGAGACGACGCAGATCGAGGCCGAGCTGACCCGATCAGGTTACGCGGTGGTGGTGGCGGCGGACGCGGCCGAGGCGCTGCACCTCGCCGGCGAGCGGCGGCCCGGGGTGATCCTCCTCTCGCAGCAGTTCGGGGGGCCGGAGGGCGGCCTCACGCTCTGCCGTCACCTCAAGGGCGATCCCTGCACCCGCGCGAGCGCGGTGGTGCTGATCTGCGGGCGCGAGCTCCAGCTCGCGGCTCCCTCGGGCTCGGACGGACGCCCCGACGAGGTGCTGGTCCGACCGCTCCACCTCCCGGAGCTGCGGGTCCGCGTGGCCGCCATGCAGCGGCTGCAGCGCTACGCCTCGGAGGCCGTCGAGGGCTCGCGCATGGATGGCCTCACGGGCACCTTCAACCACAGCCACCTGGTCGAGCGGCTGCGCCACGAGGTGCTGCGCGCCGAGCGCTACGGCCGTAGCCTCGCGCTGATCCTCCTCGACCTCGACGGCTTCGCCGCGCTCAACGGCCGCGAGGGGGCCACCTTCGGAGATCTGGTGCTGCGCGAGGTGGCCCGGGCGCTCACCTCGCGGCTGCGCGGCGTCGACCTGGTCTCTCGCAGCGGGCCGGATGACTTCTCGGTGGTGCTCCCGGAGACCTCGCTGCTCGTCGCGCGGCCCATCGCCGAGCGACTGCGCACGTCCGTGGAAGCGCTCGGCAGCGCGGTCCGCACCGAGGCGGGCTCTTCGCTCCGGCTGAGCGCCAGCCTCGGCGTCGCCGGCCTCCCCCACCCCGAAGCCCACGACGCGGCGGACCTCCTGCGCTGCGCCCGCACCGCGCTCGCCCGCGCCCGCGAGGCCGGCGGCAACCGCAGCGTCGTCTACTGATCGCCCGCGAGGCCGGCGGCGACCGCGGCGTCGTCTACTGATCGCTCGCGCCCCACGCGGCGGCGCAGCCGCTCCAGCCTCCGCGCGTGCTCGCCGGACGGCTCGAGGTGCGGCGTCGCCTCGGCCAGCGCCAGCGCGCGGGCGAGGTCATGCGTCACGTGCTCGTGATACTTGGCCGCCTCGATCCAGCCGGCGCTGTGGCCGGGGAAGTCGCGGCGGTGGCGCTCCCAGAGCGCGCCGGCCTCGTGGTGGAGCCCGCGCCGTCTGAGCTGGCGAGCGAGCGCCGCGATCAGGCGGCGCTGCGTGACCGGCGAGCACGCCAGCTCGAGCCCGCGGCCGAGGCAGGCCTCGCCAAGCTCGGCGTCGCCGCGGCGGAGCTGCATCAGCCCCGCCCCGAGGAGCTCCTCGGCGTCCTCGGCCCAGTGCAGCGGGTCCGTCGCGTGCTGGCTGGCGCAGCGCAGCAGCACCGAGAGCACGGCGACGTCGAAGCGGTTGTGCTCGAGCATGCCGGCGAGCTCGCCCGTGCGGCCGCTGGCGAGGAAGTCGGCGTAGATGCGCGGCGCCTCGGCGCCGTCGATGTCGCCCACCCGCTCGAAGCCGAAGAGCTGGCGCTCGATGGTCCCCAGGCGGCAGTTGGGGAGCCGCGCCCGGAAGAGGCGGCGACAGACCGGCAGGAGGTCGAGGTGGCCGCGCTCGAGGGCGAGCGGGACGCGGCCGAGGATGGAGCGGTTGCGCAGCACCGGCACGTCGAAGGCGCGTCCGTTGTAGGTGACGAGGAGGCGCGCCCGCTCGAGGTGGGGACGCAGCAGCTCCAGCACCTCGGGCTCACGCGCCGGGTCACGGAGCAGCAGCTGCTCGACCCTGAGCGCGCCCCCCTCGAAGGAGCCATACCCGATGATGAAGGCGAGCGTGCCCGCCGAGCGCGAGAGGCCGGTCGTCTCGAGGTCGAGGAAGAGCACCTCGTCGAGCCGCGGGAAGCACGCGTCCTCGCCCCAGCCCTCCAGCCGGAGCAGCGCGTGCAGGCTCGCCTCGAGCGCCAGCTCGAGGCCGGGCACCGGCTCGCGGCCGAAGCGGTCGGCGGCGGTGAAGAGCTTGCGGAAGAGGAGCCCCTCGTCGTCGACCGACTCGGGGAGGGAGCGCGGCTCCCAGGCCGGCGCGCGCGGGGCGGGTGGCGGCGGCTCAGGCCTCGCTCCCACCCAGGGTCGCGGCGGGCGCGCGTCGACCTGCAGCGCGGCGGCCGGCGAGAGCTGCTGCGGAGAGGGGCGCGAGGGCTGCAGCGAGTAGCGCCGCGCGATGCGCTCCACCTCGCGGCGGAGCTGGCCCAGCCGGGCCTGGCGGGCCGCCGCGGCGGGGTCGGGGTCGGGGGCCGGCGCGGGCGCGGGCGGGGCGGCCGGAGCCAGGGAGCGCCGCAGCCTCTCGGAGAGCTTCATGCGCGCTCCTCGCTCGCCGGCGCGAGCCGCGGCGGCTCCGCGAGGAGCCCGGGCGACGTGGCGGGCTCGCGGACCGCCGCGGTCTCGCGCGCGGCAGCGGAGGAGAGGACGTCGAGGAGCTCGAGGACGCGCTGCTTGACGGTGGCGCTGCCGCCGGGGCCGATGCAGCCGGGGCAGCCGCGCTTGCAGCGGCAGCGCAGGACCAGCCCCCGCGCGCGGGCGAGCAGGTCGTGGCGGAGCTCGAAGAGCCGCTCGCAGAGGCCGGTCCCCCCGGGGTAGCGATCAAAGAGGAAGAGGATGGGCGCCAGCGCGCCGAATTCGCCCTCTATCGCGGAGCGTCCGAAGGACGCGAGCAGGGCGAATTCCTCGGGCAGCGCGACACGCCCGCGGCTGCCTGGCTCGGCGACGGTGGACCAGCTCGAGCGCGCGTCACCCAGCGCGCGCCCGAGGTCGCGCCCGTCGCTCATCAAGAGCAGCGCGGCCACCGAGTGCAGCGCCTGGCCGAGGCCGAGCACCGCCTCGGCGACCTCGCCCGCGCTGGCG
Organism: Myxococcota bacterium; assembly: GCA_022710245.1. The sequence goes on along the minus strand of JAKLHH010000669.1, from coordinate 862 downwards.
CCGAGGCGCGCGGTCTCCTCGGCGGGGAGCGCGAGCCAGAAGGCCGCCGTGTGCATCTCGCGGTCGGGCAGCGAGACCTCGCCGTAGCCCACGTTCTCGCCGCTGCGCAGCTTGATCTTCTTGAAGCCGGCGACCCGGTGCAGGACGTGCACCTCGCCGTGGCCGCAGGGGCCGGCGGCGGCGGCGCGCTCGAGGACGCGCACCTTGGTGTAGGTGATGGCGTCGGTGTAGTAGTCGACATGCACCGGGTCCACGTAGGCCTTGCGCGCGTCGTGGTCGAGCCGTTGCACCTGGAACTGGCTCCCCTCCAGCTGGTAGATCGCCCCCTCGTAGAGCACCTCGGGCGCGTCGTGGTGGTCGACCTCGGCGATCACCTGGCCGCCGGGCTGCTCGACGACGAGGAAGTTCTCGGTGAGCGGCCCGCGCAGGCTCACCGCGCCGGCCGGGTAGGCGTCGCCGACGTAGTGGTAGCCGTTGCCGCTGCGGTGCAGGATGCCGGCCTCGGCCAGGCAGGCGAGGACGTCGCCGGTCTCCTCGGCGCCGAGCTGGCCGTACTCCTCGCCGGCGGCGAAGGGCAGCTCGAAGGCGGCGCAGCGCAGGTGCGGGACCAGCACCGAGAGGTTGTCGGGGTCGAGGCGCGCGTGCTCGGGCGCCTGCCCGAGGAGGTACTCGGGGTCGCCGGCGACGTACTGGTCGACCGGCTCGCTGCAGGCGACGAGCACCGTCAGGCTGGGCGCCAGCCGGCGGCCGGCGCGGCCCGACCGCTGCCACATCGCCGCGCGGCTGCCTGGCCAGCCGGCGACCACCACCGCGTCGAGCCCGCCGATGTCGATGCCGAGCTCGAGCGCCGAGGTGGAGACCA
>JAKLHH010000668.1 GCA_022710245.1 Myxococcota bacterium | reverse complement strand
GCCTCCGACCTGGTCCTCGCCTCCGACCTGGTCCTCGCCTCCGACCTGGTCCTCGCCTCCGACCTGGTCCTCGCCTCGCGGCTCGGCGAGCTCTGGCGTGAGCTGCCAAGCCGCCTTCGCCACGCGAGCCCTGGCGTGAGTCGCCCCGCCGCGAGCCCGGGCCAACGCCTCGGTCGCTCCCTCGAGGAGCACCCAAGCGAGCCGGAGCGGCTGCTCCGCCCCGGCGCACCTCTCGAGCGCAGGCGCCTCTGCACCGAGCGGCGTCGCGGGAATGGCGTCTGGCAAGACCCAGGAGGGCCGCCTGGCGACCAGCGCCGAGTCACCAGCGAACAAGAAAACAAGCTCCTCGAGGGAGCGAGCGAGGCAGCGGCGAAGCCGCTGGCACGGGCGGCGAAGGTCCGTACGAGCGTCGGCGCCGGCGAATCATACGACGAGCTCGTGCGGCTGCCGCCAGCGCCTCGGCCTCAGACCTTCGCGAGGGAGTACGCCGGGTGAAGAGCGACCGTGGACGGATGCTCGAGGCAAAGGCAAAGGCTAGGCAGGGCTGGGGCAAGGGGGGCGTGGCGGTAGAAGCGAGGGCAAAGGCGAAAGGAAGCTAGGCTGAGCTGTGCGGAGACGGCGCGCCGACGGCGCCGACTACCACAGGTCCCACCCGAGCGACAGATCGAACCTGTGCACCATCAAGCTGTAGTGCCCCGCCGCCGACGCCACCCCGCGGCCGGCCGACGAGCGCTGGCACTCCGCGAGGTCCACGTCGTACCGCTTGTCGACACACGCGACCATGTCCGAGGGCGAGAACACCGACGACGTGACATCGCGCGGGGGCATCAGCGTCAGCCCGTACCCGCCGCGCAGGGTGAAGTTGCGCCCGAGGCTCCAGCGGAAGGCGAGGAAGGAGTCCACCTTCAGCGCGTCGACGGAGGCGGGCGAGACCGCCTCGGCCGGGACGGCGGAGGTCTCCAGCATCGAGGCGCCCTGCAGCGTGAAGCGCGGAGTGAGCTGGTAGCTGGCTCCGAGCTGCACCGCGAAGACATCCTGGAAGCCGCGGTAGAGCACCAGCCGGTCCGGCGTCTCTGGCCGCGCGCGGAGCTCGCTCCCGCTCAGGCGGAGGTCGACGCTGTTCAGCGCGGCGAAGTTGAACCAGCGGAACTCGAGATCGAGGAGGAGCCGCGGCGTCGTCCGCCAGACCGCTCCGACATGCACCTCGTCGGGGAGCGACATCGTCAGCGACCCACGCCCGGTGAGGTCGCGCGCGACGGGACCGGTGAGCGTCGTGTCGCGCGCCGCGTTGGCGAGCGTCGCCTGCGAGCGGCGAACCCAGACGTCGCCGCGCACGGGCACGTTGCTCTCGCCCCAGCCGATCATCCGGCTGCGGTAGCCGACGCCGAGGTCGACGGCCGGGTGCGGCCGGACCAGCACGCCCGCGGTGGCCTGGAGCGCGTTCGCGTGGCCGCGCAGGCGGATCGCCTCGGCCGCGGCGTCGCCGCCGTACCCGCACGACGTCCCGCCGCAGTCGTCGAGCGCGGCGTACTCGCCGCTCGCCCGCCTGGCGCCGCCGGCGAGCGCTGCGTCGCGGACGAAGGCGAAGTCGCTGGCGACGTAGATGTAGCTGAAGGCGACCCCGATGCTGAGCTTGTCGAAGATGCGAAAGGAGGCCGCCGGCGTCACCGAGAGCGTCCAGAAGGTGAAGTCGACCACGTGGTAGCGCGAGGGGCCCTGCGCGGCTGGGTCGAAGAGCTCGCCGTCGCCAGCGCCGCGGAGGAAGGAGTAACGGGAGGCGTAGGGTGTGTGCAGCGTGAGGGAGAGCACCACGGAGTCGAAGCCGAGGTCCGAGCTGGCGGTGAGGAAGAGCTGCGGGAAGAGGTCGCGGAGATCCTGCGCTGGCTGACGGTCGGCACGCGGCGCGCCCGTGCTGGGCTCGGTGGCGGCCAGGGACACCTGTCCGGCGCCGAGCCGGACCATCCCGTCGAGGAAGACGTGGTGGCCGGTCTGCAGGCTGAGAGTGGCGGGGTTATAGTAGACAGACGCGGGGTGGTCGATCGCCGCTCCGACCAGCCCCAGCCCGCCGACCCGCGACTCCAGGAGCGGGGCGGCCATCGCGCCGGAGGAGCGCGAGAGCAGGGCGAAGCCGAGCAGGAGCAGCGGGGAGAGGCGACCCATCATGACCGGCGACGAACAATCGTGAGCGAACGTGCCAACTTGACTTGCTCCAGCTGACTCCCTATCATACGTTCGTTTCTGAAGCTAAGCCATGAATTCCACATCACTCCTGCGCAGCACCTTGGTCCTGCTCGCCCTCGCGCTCGTCGCCTGCGAGGTGACGTCCGAGAAGATCCAGCAGTGGAAGCAGAGCGAGAAGGGAGCAGCGAAGCTCCGCTACGCGCTGCGGGACGCGAAGCAGAAGATCGCCATCCGGGCGGAGGCGGCCGACGCGCTGGGTGAGAACGGTCTGTTCGCGCCGATGGCGGAGGATCTGAAGACGATCACCGCGGGCGATCGGCGGCAGATCGTGGAAGAGCTGGTCAAGCGACTGCTGGTGCGGATGAAGGGGTCGAACCCGAAGAGCACCAGCAAGGTCCAGATCCAGGCGAAGGACGCGCTCTACGCCGTGCGCGAGTTCGCCGAGGAGTCGCAGAAGACCATCGACGACGAGCTCGCGCGCTGGCTGCTGGCCGACTGGCAGAACCGGCAGGAGGGCGAGAGCAGCGGCGAGAAGATCATCCGCGCCATCGGCGTTCGCGCTGGCCCCTGGCTGGCCGAGCAGGTCGCCGTCGACTCCGTGACGTTGAAGGCGTTCCCCACCCTGCTGCGGGAGGTTGGGGATCAGGGCGCGCGTGACGCGGGCGCCGAGCGGCTGGTGGAGCTCGCGAAGAAGCAGACGCCGATCGAGGAGCTCACCCTGGCTGCGCTCGGGCGAGTGGGGAGCCTGAAGGCGAGCGCCTACCTGGAGGGGCTGGCGAAGAAGGGTGAGGCCGCCGACCGCATCCGCGCGCTGCAGGCGCTGGCGTGGTTTCCGCACCCGAGCCTGGTGCCCACAGCCAAGGCGATCGCAGCGGACGGCTCGCTGAAGGACGACGCGGCGCAGATCCGCGACGAGGCCTTCACTCTCCTCGAGAAGATCAACGATCCGGCAGCGCTCGATGCGCTCCTCAGCTTCCTCGGCGAGAAGGACGACAAGGTTCGCTACCGCGCGGTGGAGGCGGTGGTCGAGGGCTTCGGTGTCAAGGCCCTCACAAAGTTGCTTGAAACACTTCCTGTGGGATACACTTACAAAAAAGTCGATCTCACGGACTTCGTGGAGAACGACATCGTCAAGCTGGGGGCGAAGGCGCTGCCCGCGATGCGGAGCGCGCTGGAGTCGAAGAGCTGGATCGCTAAGCTTATCGCCGTGCACGTCCTCAGCAGGATCGGGACCACGGAAGATGTTCCCGCGCTGGAGAAGCTGACCAGTGACGGCACCAAGCTGCGGGGTTGGGCTGGCGGCGACACCGTCGGGACGGAGGCCAAGGCTGCCGCAGAAAAACTGAAGAGCCGCAAATAGCAAGCAGCGGCTTGACTGGTCGAGGCGTTCAAGGATGGATCAGAGCAAGAAGACAATGCGCCACTTCTACTGCCGGGATGTCCTCTGGGACATCTTCGAGCAGATGGCCAATGACTTCGATTGCTCAATCGACTACCTCATCAACGAGGCGATGAGGTACTACGCGCGCAGCAAGAACTACGCGCCCGCCCAGGGGCCAACTTCGAGCCCTCCGCAGCCTGGCCCTGGAGCGGGTGGTCCCCCTGCACCTGGCGGTGGTGGTGGTCGCCCGGCGGGCCCGCCCCCGGGGCCTCCGGGTGGTCCTCCCCCGCAGCGCCGCCCGCCGCCGCCGCCGAGCGGCCAGGTGCCGCCGGTCGGACCGGCGTACAGCGCGCGTCGGACCATCGCGCAACCGAATCGCCAGCCGGCCGCGCCGGCGGATCCGCGCCGTATGCCGCCGGGAGCCCGCTCCGGCGTCGAGGCGCCCGCCGCGGGGCCGGTGCTGTTCCTCATCTTCAACAACCAGCGGATCCCGATCGAGAAGGATCAGTTCATCATCGGGCGCGGCTCGAAGACCAGCGACCTCGCGATCAAGGATGGCAACATCTCCCGCAAGCACGCCGCCGTGATCCGCCGCAACGGGACCTTCTACATCAAGGATCTGGGCAGCACGAACGGCATCGACTACAAGGGCATGCGCATCGACAACAAGCGCATCGACGAGGGAGATGTCTTCCACCTCTGCGACTACGAGCTGAGGTTCACGTACCGCGGCTAGGTCGCCCGCGCCCGGCCTGAGCCATGGCCGCCTCTGCCTGGCAAGCCCTGCATAACCCTCTCGTCTTCGCCGCCAAGGATGGCTTCGCTCACCTCGACGACGTCGCGGAGCTGGGGCCGACCCTGCAGCGCGCCGCGCGACGTCTGGCGGGCGAGCTCGCCGGGACGCTCGCCGACGAGCTCCTCGCGCTGGCCTCCGCGCTGGAGGGGTTCGCGGCGAAGGATCGCGCCAGCCGGGTGCGCCTGGTCGCGCAGGGGCTGCGCCTCTGCGCCGAGGCCTCGGCCGACGGCCACGCCGGCAGCGCTCCCGCTCCGGCGCCAGCGCTCGAGGAGGCGACCGGCCTCGAGGCCCCGCTGCAGGTGCTGAAGGGCGTGGGGCCGGCGCTCTCGGAGCGACTCGCCGCGCGGGGGCTGGAGACGATCGAGGACCTCCTCTACTTCCTGCCGCTCGAGTACATCGATCAGCGCGCGGTGCGACCGCTGGGCGAGCTGAGCCTCGAGCCGGAGGGGGCAGGCGACGGGGCGAAGAGCGGGGGAGGCGCCATCGAGGTGACGACGCGGGGCGTGGTGGTGAGCGCGCGGCGAGGCCGGCCGCGGGGCCGCGCGCGGATGCTCGAGGTCTCGCTCGCCAGCGAGGAGGGCGAACCGCCGCTCCTCTCCTGCGTCTGGTTCCGGGCGCACGGGGGCATGGCCGAGCGCTTCAAGCCGGGCGCGCGGCTGCGGGTGAGCGGCGCGCTGCGGCGGTACCAGGGTGGGCTGCAGATGGTCCACCCGGACGTGCGCGAGGAGCAGGGTGAGGCCGGGGAGGGCGACGTCCGGCGTCGCTACCCCGAGGTGGAGGGCG
>JAKLHH010000667.1 GCA_022710245.1 Myxococcota bacterium | reverse complement strand
CAATTCGGGCGAGGCGACGCCGCGCACGCCGAGCGACAATTGCCGCCCCTCTTCCTCGCCGACGGCTCGCCGCTCTCGCCGCGGCTCACCCACTACCTCCTGCACCGGCAGGCGCGCGTGCGCGGCGTGCGGCCGGACCTCGAGGCCGAGGTCCTCTACGGGCTCCTCGACCGGCGCCGCAGCGGCGACTTCGCGCTCGCCGTGCTGGAGGCCTTCCTCGGCGCGGGCGCCGCCGCCGAGGAGGGCTGGGCGATCACGCTGGCCGGCATCCTCGGCGACGAGCGCGTGGTGCCGAGGCTGGTCAGCGCGGCGTCTGCGTGGATCAAGGAGCGCCGGGTCGCGTTCGCCGAGTACGCCGTGCAGGCGCTCGCCCTGCAGGGGAGCGACGCGGCGCTGCAGGCGCTGGACGCGATGGCGCTCCGCTATGCCAGCAAGCCGAAGAACGTCGGCGACGCAGCGAACGAGGCCTTCGCGGAGGCGGCCGAGCGGCAGGACCTGACGCCCGACGAGCTCCGCGACCGCGTGGTGCCCTGGCTCGGCTTCGAGCCCGGCAAGCCGCGGCTCCTCGACTGCGGCGGCAAGACCCTCGAGCTGCGCGTCAGCCCCGACTTCGGGCTCGCGCTGCGCGACCCCGCGAAGGGCAAGCCCGTCCGCTCGCTGCCGAAGACCGCGCCGCCCGAGCTGGCGCTGGAGCTGAAGGAGCTGAAGGCGCTGCTGCAGGAGGCGGCCCGCGCACAGAGCCTGCGCCTCGAGAACCTCCTGGTCGTGGCGTACCGCTGGAGCGCGGCGCGCTTCCGCGATCGCTTCCTCACCCATCCGCTCCTCTTCCCCTTCGCGGTGCGCCTGGTCTGGGGCGCCTTCGACGAAGCGGGGGCGCTGCTCGCCAGCTTCCACGCGGGCGAGGACGGCGCGCTCCTCGACGTGGAGGGAGCACCGGTCCCGCTCCCCGACGACGCGCGGGTGGGCTTGCTTCACCCGCTCGCGGCTCCCCCCGGCGTGGTCGCGGCCTGGAAGGAGAGGCTCGCGGCGCGAGGGGTGACGCCGCCCTTCGTGCAGCTCGAGCGACCGGTCCTGGGCGTGCCGGCGGAGCTGCGGGAGCGCGAGGAGTACCCGGAGCTGATCGGCGTCCCCGTCGAGGTCGGCCGGATGAAGAGCACGACCGCCCGCCTGGCCTGGCGGCGAGGCGACACGAGCGGCGGGACCGTCAACGACTACTGGAAGGCCTTCCCGCTCGCCGGCCTCGTCGCCCGTCTCTTCGTCGACGACATGCCGATCGTCCTCGAGCTCGGCGGCTCGGCGCGCCTGGGCCGGCTGGTCTTCGAGCGGCGCGAGCCGGCTCACCAGCGCCTCAAGCTGGGCGAGGTGCCGGCGCTCATCGTCTCGGAGACGCTCGCCGACCTGCAGAAGATCAGCGGGCGAGCGCCGACCGCGGTCGAGGCCCCGCCGCCCTGACCCCGAGGTTCGCTGGGTTGATGACCCTCCGCGGCGGGGGCGACCCCAGGCGAACGACCATGGCTGCCGCGGCCGCCAGGCGTGGTCGCCCGCCCCCGCGCCGCTCGCCAGCGCCGCGGCGCGGCGCCTGCGCATCCCGCCAGTTGCGCAGCGCCTGGCCCGGCGTCGGTCGCTCCGTCGCCGGCACGCGCCTTGAATCGCTCCGTCCCGCATGACCGCGCCTCGCGCCCTGCTGCTCCTCGGCCTCCTCCTCGCGGCCGCCCCGCCCGCCGGGGCCGCGCCGCGCCAGCGCCTCCGCGTGCTCCACCTCAACACGCACAGCTTCCAGGAGCCCGACCCCGTCGAGAAGCTCCATCGCATCGGGCGCAAGATCGCCGAGCTCAAGCCGGACCTCGTCTCCCTCTGCGAGGTGATGAAGGGCGGCCGCCTGAGCTGCGACGCGACCCGGGAGATCCTCGCCGGCGTCCGCCAGGTCGACCCGAGCCTGCAGTACCACATCCACGAGAAGGGGTTCGGCACCTGGGGCAGCGGCGAGCGGATGCACAACTGCATGCTCTCGCGCGGGCGCCTCTCGGACTACGACGTCGCTCCGCTGACCACGACCACCCAGTGGCCCGCGCCCAGCGGCGAGCGGCGCAACGCCCTCTACGCGCGGAGCGAGGGCGCTGCCGTCGGGCCCGTGCACTTCTTCGTCACCCACCCGTGGGGCTTCGACTCGCGCGACACCCCGGTGCAGCTCGACGAGCTCCGCGGCTTCATCGCGCGCAAGGCGACCGCCGCCGCGCTGACCGTCATCGCCGGTGACTTCAACCAGCCCTCGACGAGCCCGGCGCTCCGTCGCCTGGGCGGCGAGCTGGTCGACACCTGGGCGCGCGCGAACCCTGGAGCGCTGCACAAGCCGACGACGCCCTGGGACCGCGCCTTCACCCCGGCGCGGCTCGACTACATCCTCGTCAAGGAGGACGCGGCCCTGCGCGCGCGCCACCCCGAGTACCGCAGCTTCAACGTCTTCGAGGGGGCCGAGCGCGTCTCCGATCACCTCGGCGTCGTGACCGACCTCTGGCTCGACGCGCGCTGAGCGCGTGAGCCGATCTGCAACCTCCTGTTCGCTCCGCGAGTAGCCACCTCGCTGGCTTGCTGGCACCCTGAGTAGCCGATCGTCCCCTCGCCAACTACGCAGGACTTCACCATTCACTCCCCGGAGGCCGTGGCACGCGAGTTGCTCAATGCCCGGGCAGTCCTCCAATCAAGGCAGCCTGGAGAGCAGAAATGACTCGTCGCTTCCTCCTCGTCGTGGTGTCGGCCCTCGCTGGTCTGCTCGCGCTCCCGGTCCACGCCCAGCAGCAGTGCGTGCGTGGCCAGTGCCTCTCGGTGAAGGTCGCCGACGGACGGCGCGCGCAGCTGAAGACCGTGGCCAGTCAGCTCGCGGCCGCCGGCGTGCCGGGCTATGGCGTGCTCTACCAGACCACGAAGACCAAGAAGCCGATGGAGGGGGCGATGCTGGTCACCACCGTCGACCGGGGCCAGCCGGCGATGCAGTCCTGGTACGAGACCGTCGGCAGCCGCAGCATCGGCTTCCAGGCGAGCATGGGTCCCAGCGCAGGCTCCACTGGCTCTGGCTACCTGCGCGTCGGTGACGAGTGGATGTCCTACGACTGGGTGCGCGGCGGTGGTTCCTACGGCCACGAGGACATCCGGCAGCACTCGGGCGCGCTCACCGAGGCGACCTTCATGGTCAACCCCGAGGAGCTGGCGGCGTTCAAGGCCTTCTACCACGCCCGCAACAAGAAGCTGATCAAGGGCCGCGACGGCAAGGTGATCGATCCGCAGTGGCGCAACCCGGGCACCTGCGACCTCAAGACCGAGGCCTGCGCCGGCGCCGCCTCCTCGTCGCTCAACCCCGCGTGGGTCTCGGCCTTCGGGCGCTCGCTCGCCGAGATCAAGGCCTATGGCCAGGCGAACAACCTGCCCGCGCTGGCGAACGCCCCGGCCAACGCGGCGAAGCTGATCAGCGACTTCCTGAAGCGCACGGGCGCCCACCAGCAGGCCGACCCCCGCGCGCTGGTGCGGATCCACTCGCCGGCGGCCGACCTGCTCACGGTCTTCAACTCGGGCCTCGGCGCCAACCCGCAGGAGAGCCTGAAGTGGGCGCGCGACATCCAGTGGTACGTGAAGCCCTCGTGGAGCGACCACCCGGGCCAGCGCGTGCGCGACAAGAATCACAAGGTCTGGATCGGCCTAGGCACCCCGGCGACCATCCTCGACCTCCACGCGACCGAGAAGAGCCCCTCCTTCAAGGCCGAGCGGCTGAGCCTGACCCAGTTCGCGGGCGGGCTCTGAGCCCGCGCACGGCGGCCCCTCCCGACCTCTGTCCCCCCTCCGCCACTAGCCACCGGTACTGACCACGGGCGTCGCCAGCAGCAGCTGGCCACTCCGCCAAGTGCGCAGGATTGCGCGCTCGAAAGCGGTGATGGCTGGCACGGGTGTTGCTCAGAAACAGGTCAGCTCCTCATCCACAGCCGTCGGAGAGCAACCATGACCCGTCGCTTGCTCGTCATCGTGTCCGCCCTCATCGGGGTGCTCGCGCTCCCGGCCCACGCCCAGCAGACCTGCGTGCGCGGGCAGTGCGTCTCCGTGAAGGTCGCCGACAGCCGCCGAGCTCAGCTGAAGACCGTGGCCACCCAGCTCGCCGCCGCCGGCGTGCCGGGCTACGGCGTGCTCTACCAGACCACGAAGAGCAAGGCGCCGATGCAGGGCGCGATGCTGGTCACGGCGGTCGACAGCGGCCAGGCCTCGATGCAGGGCTGGTTCGAGGCCGTCGGCAAGCGGAGCATCGGCTTCCAGGCGAGCATGGGTCCGAGGGCCGGCGACACCGGCTCCGGCTACCTGCGCGTCGGCGACGAGTGGATGTCCTACAACTGGGTCCGCGGCGGCGGCTACGGCGGCCACGAGGACATCCGCCAGCACAGCGACGAGCTCACCGAGGCGACCTTCCTGGTCAGCCCCGAGGAGATGGCAGCGTTCAAGGCCTTCTACCACGCGCGCAACCGGAGCCTGATCAAGGGCAAGAACGGCCAGGCGCTCAACCCGGCGTGGCGGAACCCGGGCAAGTGCGACCTCAAGCACGAGGCCTGCGCCGGCGCCGCGTCCTCGTCGCTGAACCCCGCCTGGGTCACGGCCTTCGAGCGCTCGCTCAAGGACATCAAGGCCTACGGCCAGGCGAACAACCAGCCGCTGCTGGCGAACGCACCCGACAACGCGGCCAAGCTGATCCGCGACTTCCTCACGCGCACGGGCGCCCACCAGCAGGCCGACCCCCGCGCGCTGGTGCGCATCCACTCGCCGCTCGCGGACCTGATGACCGTGTTCAACTCGGGCCTCGGCGCCAACCCGCAGGAGAGCCTGAAGTGGGCGCGCGACATCCAGTACTACGTGAAGGACCAGTACAGCAACCACCCGGGGCAGCGCGTGCGCAACAAGTACCACAAGGTCTGGGTCGGTCTCGGCGCGCCGTCGACCATCCTCGACCTGCACGCCTCCGAGAAGAGCGCTTCCTTCAAGGCCGAGCGGCAGAGCCTGACCCAGTTCGCCAGCGGGCTCTAACCCCACAGTTCGCTTCGGTGGATCACGATCCGCGGAGGATATTTCGTCGCGGGCAAGGCGCGCCGACGAAGTCATACTCTCGGTATTT
>JAKLHH010000666.1 GCA_022710245.1 Myxococcota bacterium | reverse complement strand
GGGCAGCTCGTGGTCCGGATCGAGGGCGAGCAGCTCCCGGAACGCCTGCTCGGCCTTGCTGGCGCGGCCGAGCACCACCAGCGCCGAGCCCTGCAGCCGCAGCGCCCGGACACGCTCGCTCCGCGAGGCCCCCGCGGCCCTCTGGGCGCGGGTCGCCGCCTCGACGACCAGCTCGTAGTCGAGGTCGCGCCAGTGCTGCTCGGCCTGGGCCAGCCAGCGGGTGGGCGAATTCGCCCTGCTCGCGTCCTTCGGACGCTCCGCGGTGGAGGGCAAATCACCCGCAGACGCAGACGAGGCGATACAGCACAAGGCGAGGCAGAAGGCCGAGAGACCGATGCTTCTTGCTGCTGCGGGTGGGGAAGCCATCGATGGTTCGGATCATGTCAGCAATCGCCGCGAGCCTTCAAGGGGAAGTGTGGCAGACGAGCGTCCGGCCGGTCACGCGGCACTTGGTCTTCTTGCCGGGGTCGACCTGGGTGACCGTCGTCAGTACGCCGCGGCCATCGGAGACACGGACCGCCACGGTGTGTGGCCCTGGTGCGATGGCGATCTGGAGATCGGTCTGACCGTGGTCGCGCCCGTCGATGCTCACCGCGCCCCAGGGCTCGGAGGCGACCACCAGGAGGCCCCGGGCGACCGGCGCGGATTGCTTCGACGGAGGCTTCTCGGGCGTGGCCTTCTCGGGCGGCCGGCGCCTGGTCCGACGAGTCTTGCCTGGTCTCGGGGGCGGCCCAGAGTCGCCGGCTGCCGTCGAGCGGGCCGGCCAGGTCGCGGCCCGAGCCGTAGGCGCTCTCGCGTCCGCGGCCGCGAGCGAGGGCGCAGCTCCCACGTCGCTCCCCGGCGCGCGAGCGGAGCTCGGCCCGGCATCCGCCGAGGGGCTCATCGAGGAGGACACGGGTGGCGGGGCGGCGCTCCGCAGCGCCGAGAGCCCGAGCCAGCCGAGCGAGACGCCGAGGAGCACGGCCGTCCCCGCCGCCAGCCACCTGCGCCAGCCCCAGACCCGGGGCGGGTCGGCGAGCTCGGGCCGGAGGTGCTGGTGCTGGGGCTCGGGGCGGTGCTGGGGCTCGGGGCGGTGCTGGGGCTCGGGGCGGTGTTGGGTCTCGGCGACCGTGACCGGAGCACCGCCTCCTGCGAGAGAGGCGGTACCGCCGAGCGGGAGCGTCGTCGCGCCGTCCTCTCCGGAGCGCTCGTCGACGGCTTCGCTCCGCAGCTCCGGCCCGAAGAGCTCGCTCACCCAGGCCGCCAGCTGCTCCCGACCGACGGACCCGGTCCGCGTCAGGTGGTCCCGCAAGGCCGCTGCCAGCGCCGCCGCCGATTGGGTCCGCAGGGCGAGCGGCCGCTTCAGGGCCTCGAGGACCACGGCCTCGAGGTCAGGCGGGTAGGTCGGGTCGAGGGCGCTGGGTCTCGGGATCTCGCCCTCCAGCACCAGGCGGAGCGTGTCGATCGGGTTCTGACCGTCGAAGAGGCGGCGGTTCAGGGTCTGCTCCCAGAGGAGGACCCCGGCCGCGAACACATCCGTGCGCCCATCCACCTCCCGCCCCTCGGCCTGCTCCGGCGCCATGTACGAGTACTTGCCTCGCACCACGCCAGCCTCGGTGCGGACCAGCCGGTTGGTGGCCTTGGCGATCCCGAAGTCCATCAACTTCACATCGCCCTGGTAGGAGACCAGCACGTTCTGGGGGCTGACGTCGCGATGCACGATGCGGAGCGACCGGCCCTCGGCATCGCGCGCGTGGTGAGCGAAGTCCAGACCGCGAGCGATCTCGGCGACGAGGTGGACAGCCAGGGGCCGCGGGATCGGTCTCCCGAGCTGCAGGGCGCGCCGGGTGAGGTGGGCCAGGTTCGGCCCCGGTACGTACTCCATCGCCAGGAAGAACGCCCCCTGTTCACGTCCGAACTCGTAGATCTGCACCAGGTTGGGGTGGGAGAGCTGCGCGGAGATGCGGGCCTCGTCGATGAAGAGCTCCACGAACTGGGGCTCGGCGGTCAGCTCAGGCAGCAGCTGCTTGACCACCACCAGCCGGTCGAAGCCGGCGGGACCTCGCTGGCGAGCCAGGAAGATCTCCCCCATCCCTCCGACAGCCAGCCGGCGGAGGAGGCGATACTGTCCCAGCTGCCGATCTTGATCGCCCACGGTCCGGCTCGATCCTCACCTCAGGCGGCTCAGGCGCCCAGCGCCTCTACCACGGTGCGCACACAGCCGCGCAGATCGAGGGCAGGGGTGCGCGGCAGCTCGATCACCGCGGCGCTGAGCGCGCCACGCAGCCGGTCGATCTGCGCACGCGCCTGCTCGACGCCGAGGAGCTCGCTCTGGGCAGCGTCGGCGAAGCGGCCGAGCGCCTCGTCGCCCTGACGGCCCAGCAGGTCGAGGAGGGCACGGTCCTCGGCGGCCATCGCCGCGGCGGGGACCTGGTTGACCACCACGGTCCGGCTGGCGACGCCGATCTCGGTCGCGCGTCGAACCAGCTCGATCGTCTCGTTGATGGGCAGCTCCTCGGGGAGCGCGACGACCACCAGCTCGGTGCGCCTGGGGTCGAGGAGCAGCGCCTCGGCGCGCGCTGCCACGTCCGCCAGCGGACCCACGCGCAGCATGCGGTGCACGGCGCGAGGGGTGTCGAGGAAGCTGACCGCGTGGCCGCTCGCCGGCAGGTCGACGATCACCGGTCGCCCCTCCCTCGCCGCACGCTCCACGATGTGGCGCAGCTCGTCGAGGAGGATCATCTCGCGGATCGCCGGGGAGGTGCGGATGAAGACGCGGATGATGCGGTTCTTCAGCACAGCGCCCACGACGGCCGGCAGGTGGAGGAGCCGCCCGAGGACGTTGCCCACGACGTCCTCCGCGTCGAGGCGGAGCGTGCGCACGCCGCTGGCCGGGTCCAGCATCTCGGGGAGCCTCGGATGAACGGAGAGCTCGACGGCGAGGGCGCCGCCTCGGCGCCGCGCCGCCAGCTCGGCCAGCGCCGCGACCAGGGTGCTCTTGCCGGTTCCCCCCTTGCCGGTCACCAGGATCAGATCCCGATGGTCGAGCAGGTCGTCGAGTGGCGGCGCGAAGCTGATCTCCATACTCCATATCCGGACGATGCAACCTCCGATTGTGAGCTGCTCCGGCGGCGTTGACAAGCCTGAGGAGTCTGAGGAGTCTGACCTGACGCTGCGTCACCAGGACGCTACACGACGGCTCATCAAGCTTGTCAACGGCCGCGCCACCGACGAGAATGCGCCCATGTCCGCGCCCGGCCTCGCCCAGGTCATCGACGCCGCCCCGCTGGTCGTCTGCCTCGGCCCCGGGGGCGTGGGCAAGACCACGCTCTCGGCGGTGCTCGCGCTGCACCTGGCAGCGACCGGGCGCCGCTCGCTGGTCCTCACCATCGACCCGGCTCGCCGTCTGGCCGATGCGCTCAACGTCGCCGCCCTGACCAACGACCCGGTCGAGGTCACCTCCTTCCGGCGCATGCACCCGGAGGGGAGGCTGAGCGCGCTGATGCTCGACCCCTCGGCGACCTTCGACCACATGATCTCGCTCCTGGTCACCGACCAGGCGCGGCGGGAGTCGCTCCTCGCCAACCGCTTCTACCAGCACATGTCGCGCAGCCTCGCCGGGACGCTGGAGTACATGGCTGTCGAGCGGCTGCACGAGCTGAGCCGCAGCGGCGACTTCGACCGGCTGGTCCTCGACACGCCCCCGACCAGCAACGCGCTCGACTTCCTCGAGGCCCCCGATCGCATCGCCACCTTCTTCAGCGAGCGCGTGACCCGCTGGTTCAAGCCGCGCGACGCCTCGGCGTCCTGGGCGCGACGCCTCTGGAGCCGCGCCGGGAGCACCGCGCTGGCCCTGATGTCGCGGGTCGCCGGCGAGGAGTTCATCGAGGAGACGGTGGGCTTCTTCGCCGCCTTCGGCGACCTGATGGGCAGCTTCCGCGCGCGCGGGCTGGTGGTGGGCGAGCTGCTCCGCGACCCGCGGACCGCCTTCGTCATCGTCTGCGCTCCCGACGCCAACCGCCTCTCGGAGGCGATCGAGATCGACCGGCGCCTGCGCTCGCACGGCTGCCGCACGCACGCCTTCATCGTCAACCGCGTGGACGAGCCCTTCGTCCCCGAGGCGCTGGAGCTGGAGCGCTCGGTCGAGCGCGCGACGGCCCTCCTCGGCGGGGCCGGCGAGCGCGAGCGCGTGCGGACCTTCATCGAGCGCCTGGAGACGCACCGCCGGGCGCAGGAGTCGGCGGCCGCCGCGCACGCCGCGGTGGTCGAGGAGCTGCGCCGCCACGCGGGCTCCCGGCCGGTCTTCACCGCGCCGCGGGTGCCGGCGGGACAGAGCCCGCGCGCGGCGCTCCTCGCGCTCTACGTGGGGCTCTTCGCGGTCGACGCCGACCCGGCGCGCGCGGCCGTCGCCCAGCCGCCCGATCCGCAGGCGAAGGTGCCGGTCCCCGATCGCCGCGTCGCGACGCGTGGCGTGGGGGCCGAGCCGACGCCGGCCGAGAGCCAGCAGAAGGATGGGAGCCGTGCCTGAGAGGGTGAAGCTGCGGCTGGAGAGCCTGGGCGTCTATCTCCCCGAGCAGGTGCAGACGATGGAGGAGCTCCTCTCCTCCTGCCGCCGGCGGCCGCGCTGGGATCTCGAGCGCATCACGGGGATCCACGAGCGGCGCGTCGCCGTCGGCGAGTACGCCGCCGACCTGGCGATCAAGGCCGCCGAGCGGGCGCTGGCGGGCTCACGCCACGCCGCGGGCGACCTCGACGTGATCATCTGCACGAGCATCTCCAAGCACCACCGCCCCGACGAGTTCAGCTTCGAGCCCGCGACGGCGGTGCTGGTGCGGCGCGCGCTGGGCGCGAAGCGCGCGCAGACCTTCGACGTGGTCAACGCCTGCGCCGGCATGTTCAACGGGCTCTACGTGCTGCAGGGCCTGATCCGCGCCGGCGTCGCGCGCTGCGGGATGGTGGTCTCGGGCGAGCAGAACATGCCGCTCGCCGAGACGGCGACGCGCGAGATCCGCCACTCCTTCGACGGCCAGATCGCGGCGCTCTGCCTGGGGGACTGCGGGGCCGCGGTGATCGCCGACGCCGCCACCGATCCGCAGGTGGGCTTCCACTGCCTGGAGCTGGTGACCGGGGCCAAGCACGATCACTACTGCTACTCGAAGCCCTCGC
>JAKLHH010000665.1 GCA_022710245.1 Myxococcota bacterium | reverse complement strand
CCGCGCTCCGCGACGAGCCCGAGCGCCGGCTCGCGCTCCTGGTGAAGGCGCGCGAGCGCTCGACCGAGATCCGCGGCGGCAGCTGCGGCCTCCTCGGCAGCTGTGGCGCCGGGATGGGCGCTGGCCTCTTCTTCAGCCTGATCACCGGGGCGACGCCGCTCTCGCACCGGCCGTGGCGGCTCGCCAACCTCGCCACCGCGCGCGCCCTCGGACGGATCGCCAGCTACGGCGGCCCGCGCTGCTGCAAGCGCTGCACCTTCCTCGCCATCGCCGCCGCGGCCCAGCTCGCCGAGGAGGAGCTCGGGGTCTCGCTGCCGGTGGCGCCGCTCCGCTGCGAGCACTCCGCGCGAAACCGCGAGTGCCTCTGCGAGGAGTGCCCCTACTACCCGGGCGCGGCGGGCTGAGCTCCTCGCTCGGTCCTGAGGACTGCTCTCGGATCGGGGCTGTGGTGAGGGGCGGGCGGCCGCCTCAGCGGCGCTGCCGCGCGGCGATCTGCGCTGCCTCCCAGGCCTCGCTCTGGCGGTTCGCCTCCTCGATCAAGCAGTGCCGGTAGACGCCCGGCGGGAAGCGGCGAGGCGCGAGCCGGGCCGAGAGCTGCCACGCGACGGCGATCCTCCGCCAGAGCGCCGGGTCTCGCGGGTCGCTCCAGCAGGACTCCTCGGCCTCGTCGAGGTCGCGCAGCCTGTGCACCGGCATCTCACTCCTCCTCGAGGTGGTAGTGGCGACGCAGGCGATCGACGTCGGCGCGGTCCTGCAAGCGGACGCCCTCGGCGGCGAGCGCGCGCAGCACGGCGAGGATGAGGTCGACGTCCATCGAGTCGATCGTACCTGCCGCCATGGGAGGGGACAACAGCAGACTCGGAGTCCGAGCAGACCCGGAGTCAGAGCAGACTCGCAGTCCGAGCAGACCCGGAGTCAGAGCCCCCGCAGCGCCGCCCCCACCGCGCGAGCCAGCGCGGGGAGCTCGGCGCGCGGCACCGTGCGCACGTCCAGCAGCACGCGCCCCTCGTCGATGTGTGCGAGCACCGCCGGCTCGCCGAGGCGCAGCCGCGCCTCGATGGCGTCGGCGCCCGCGCGCGGGTGGGTGAGCGCCACCGCGCTCGAGGCCGGCTCGGCGAGCGGGAGCGCCCCGCCCCCCACCTTCGAGGTGACCTCGGCGAGCGCGAGCTCCGCCTCGCCCACGCCCTCGCGACGGAGGAGCGCGAGGAGCCGCAGCGCGCGGCGCCGGAGCAGGGACGCCGGCGCGCCGAGCATGGCCAGCGCCGGGAGCTGCTCTCGCGCCAGCCCGTCGCGGTAGAGCTCGAGGGTCGCCTCCAGCGCGGCGAGCGTGAGCTTGTCGGGCCTGAGCGCCCGCATCAGCGGGTGGGCGCGCAGCCGCGCCACCACCTCGCGGCGACCGACGATGATCCCCGCCTGCGGCCCGCCGAGGACCTTGTCGCCGCTGAAGGTGACGAGGTCGAAGCCGAGCTGCACCGCCGCCTGCACGGTGAGCTCGCTCGGCAGCCCGAGCGCGCCGAGGTCGAGGAGGCTCCCGCTGCCGAGGTCGAAGGCGCTCGGCACGCCGCGCGCGCGCCCGAGCGCCACCAGCTCCGCCGGATCCACCTCGGCGGTGAAGCCGACCACCGCGAAGTTCGAGCGCTGCGCCTTGAGCAGGAGCCCCGTCTCCGGCCCGATCGCGCCCTCGTAGTCGCGCAGGTGCGTGCGGTTCGTGGTGCCGACCTCGCGCAGGCGCGCCCCCGAGGCGACCATCACCTCGGGGAGGCGGAAGGAGCCGCCGATCTCGATCAGCTCGCCGCGGCTCACCACCACCTCGCGCCCGGCCGCGAGCGCCGAGAGGCAGAGGAGCACCGCGGCCGCGTTGTTGTTCACCACCACCGCGTCCTCGGCGCCGCAGAGCTGGCGGAGCAGCGCCGCCGCGTGCACGTGGCGGCTGCCGCGCCGGCGCGTGTCGAGCTCGTACTCGAGGTTGCAGTAGCCCGCCGCGAGCGCTCCGATCCGCGCCAGCGCCGCGGGCGCGAGCGGCGCGCGGCCGAGGTTGGTGTGGAGGACGACGCCGGTCGCGTTGAGCACCGGGCGCAGCGAGGGGACGAGGAGCGCGTGGACCCGGGCGCGGAGCGCCTCGGGCTCCACCCGCGTGCGCTCCAGGCGTCCGGCGAGGACCTCGCCGCGGAGCGCGGCGATCTCGTCTCGCACCGCCTGGGTCAGGGCCCAGCGCGGCCAGCTCGCCGCCTCCGGCAGGCTCGCGCCCACCTCTCGCAGCGCCTCGTCCACGGCCGGCAGGCTGCGCAGCGCTGCCCGGGTCTCCTCGGAGAGCTGTGGCATCACCGACGGTGATACCACAGCGGGCGTCCCCGGTGCTACATTCCCACCCGCCGGTGAGCGCCGGCAGGGTCACGCACGAACGCATGAGCATCCAGAGCCTCAGCGCGCTCCTCGCCGCCATCGTCACCTTCGTGATCGGGTGGAGCGTCGTGCTGCGCGACCGCCGCCGGCGCCAGTACGTGACCTTCGCGGTGCTCTGCTTCAACCTCTGCTTCTGGTACCTGGCGAGCTTCTTTCACACCACGCTGCAGGCGAGCGCGCTCGCCTGGATCGGCCAGCTCTTCGCCGTCGCCATCCCGAGCAGCGCCGAGCGCTTCTTCCGCGCCTTCCTCTCCGAGGACCAGCGCCGCCGCGAGCCGGTCAGCCGGCCGATCGTGCTGGCGACCTGGATCTTCTACCTCGGCCTCGGCTACGCGGCGCTCTTCCACCCGCTGCACAAGATGAAGATCTTCACCGTCCCGCTCTTCGTCTTCGTCTTCGGGGCGCTCTTCAAGTGCGTCTACCTCATCTACGCGCGCCAGCGCGCGCTCCGCTCGCGCCCGGAGGCGACGCGCCTCACCTACCTCCTCTACGGCGCCCTCGCCACGGTGATCCTCGCCGGCACCGACTTCCTGCCGCGCACCGGCATCGCCTTCCCCACCATGGGGAACGTGCTGACCATCATCTACATGTACTTCATCTCGCAGACGCTCTTTCACTACCGGCTCCTCGACATCAAGGAGCTGCTGGGCAAGATGGTCACGCTCTCGGCGCTGGTGCTGATGCTGACCGTGATCTACGGCCTCCTCGTCGTCTGGGTGGGGCGCGACCGGCCGGGCGTCTTCTTCTTCAACACCATCGTCGCCTCCTTCGTCATCCTGATCATCTTCGAGCAGCTGCGCGCCTGGGTGGAGGAGCGGATCAACCGCTGGATGTTCCGCGAGAAGTACGAGTTCTCGCGGCGCCTGCAGCTCCTCCGCGTCGACCTCGCCAACATCATCGAGGTGCCGCTCCTCGTCTCGCGCATCCTCCGCCACCTGGAGGAGTCCGAGCGCGTGACCCACGCCTCCATCTACCTGGCCGACCCGACGGGCGCCTACTACCGCCTCGCCGGGCACCTGGGGCCGAAGCCGGCGGACCAGCTCGAGGGCGGCGGGCGCCTGCTCTTCCTCGACCGCCTGCGCGAGGCGGGGATCCTCACCCAGGAGGGGCTCGAGCGCGAGCTCGCCGCGCAGACGATGGACGGCCAGGAGGAGGCGGCGGTGGCGACGCGGAACCTGCTCGGCACGCTCGAGGAGCTCCGGGCCGGCATCTGCATCCCGCTCACCCTCGACAGCCAGCTCCTCGGCCTCTTCAACCTGCGCGACGACCGCCTGCGCGAGGCCTATGCCTCGGACGAGCTCGACGACCTGCGCAAGCTCGCCGCGCAGGCCGCGATCACGCTGCGCAACTCGAAGGTCTACGAGCAGATGAAGGAGCGCGACCGGCTCGCGGCGCTGGGCCAGATGGCGGCCGGGCTCGCGCACGAGATCCGGAACCCGCTCGGCGCCATCAAGGGCGCGGCGCAGCTCCTCTCGCCGCCCGCGGCGCGGACCGGCCAGGCCGCGGACGCGGCGCCCGGGGGCACGGCCAGGAGCGAGCCCGAGTCCGCCGAGTACATGAGCATCATCGTCGAGGAGGTCAACCGCCTCGACCGCGTCGTCTCGCAGTTCCTCGGCTACGCGCGGCCGGACCGCGGCGAGCGCCAGCCGCTGAGCATCAACGAGGTCGTGGTCAAGACGATGCAGCTCCTCGGCCCGCAGGCGAAGGAGGTCGAGATCGTCACCGAGCTCGCCCCCGAGCTGCCGCAGGTGCGGGCCGACCCGGAGCAGCTCCGCCAGGTCTTCCTCAACCTCGGCCTCAACGCGGTGCAGGCGATGGAGGGCCGCGGCACGCTGCGCGTCATCACCCGCCTGCGCCACGGCACCAAGGGCGGCGAGCTCGCCGCCTTCGTCGAGATCGCCTTCCAGGACTCCGGCAAGGGGATCCCGGAGGAGTCGCTCTCGGACATCTTCATCCCCTTCTTCACCACGCGCGAGGGCGGCACCGGCCTCGGGCTCCCCATCTGCCAGCGCATCATCGAGAACCATCGGGGCGCCATCGAGGTCCGCTCGCACGCGGGCAAGGGCTCGGTCTTCACCGTGCTGCTGCCTCTCGCGCCCGAGGGAGCGACCGGCGCCCACACGAGGCCCTGACGCGGCCGGTCAGGGCGAATCCGGAGGAAGCGGCCCGGCCAGGTGGCGTACAATAGTCGCGGCGCCGCCCAGGTCGGGCGGTCGGGCGAAGCTGCCGCGACCAACAATAGGTGCTCGCCACGCCGGCGAGGTGGAGCAGGTCATGAGGCGACTCAAGTGGCTGGTGCTGATCCTGATCGTCGCGGGCGGCGTCGTCTACTACCACCGCCACCACTGCTGCAAGGGCAAGGTCGACGGCGCGAGCGAGGACCCCGGGCTCCTCCTCGACCGCCTCTGGGTCGACTCGCAGCCGAAGAAGCCCACCGACTTCATCCACGCGCTGGTCGTCGCCAGCCAGGTGCCGATCGGCATCTTCCAGAAGGTCTCGTCCTACCGGCTGCTCGTCGAGCGCTTCGAGCACGTCCGCGAGGGGCGCAACCTGCGCCTCCGCTTCCCGCAGACGAACCGCAACGAGCGGCTCACCTACCGGATCCGAGCCTGCAACGACCTGCCGCCCTACGACCTCTGCCTCGACCTCAGCCGCAACCCCTGGGAGGGCGGTCCGGTCCACTACTACGGCTCGCGGGTCAAGCGCGACGCCGACGCCGCAGGCCTGCAGCGCGCGCTCGACACG
>JAKLHH010000664.1 GCA_022710245.1 Myxococcota bacterium | reverse complement strand
CGCTGACGTTCTGGAAGATGATGTCCTTGAGCGGCCCAGCCCCCTGGGGGTGGATCGCGTCACCGTGAGAGCTGCTGTCGGCGCCGCCCATACCGCGGATCAGGCTGTTCTGCACGATCACCTTGCCGGTGTTGTAGTTGGTGGCGATGGCGTCCGAGTGCTTGAGGTTGACGTCGATGTGGATCCCCTCGATGAAGCTCGTGCCGGCGGTGCTGGTCAGGTTGATCATCTTGTTCACGCCGTTCTTGCCGTCGGCCATGGTGTGCACCAGGTGTCCGCCGATGATATGGACGTTGCCGGCACCGGAGATCGCGATGCTGGAGTTGACGTTACAGATCCTGGCGGTGGGCAGCTTGATGAGGATGTCCTTGCCGCCGGCCGCGATCTTGCCTGGACCGCCCGGATCGCCGGGGCACTTGTCGTTGAAGACCAGCGGGCTCTTCAGCACCGGAGGGGCCAGGCAGGTGCCCGCGCTGGGCTTGCCGTCCAAAAAGGAGGCGGCGTCCTTCGAGGGCTTGCTGTCCGTCGAGAGCTTGCTGTCCTTCGAGGGCTTGCTGTCCTTCGAGGGCTTGCCGTCCTTCGAGGGCTTGCCATCTGAGGCGCGAAGGTCCGCTTCGGCGTCCTCCGCCCGTCGAGCATCGACGTCCGCTCCGGCGTCCTCCGCCTGTTGAGCATCGACGTCCGCATCCTGCTGTCGCTGCGACCTGGATGGGCCCTCCGCGCAGGCGGCGAGCAGCGTCAAGAGACCGATGAAGGAGGTCACCACTGGTGGGTGCAGCAGGCTGACGATCCCTCTCTTCTTCATACGATCCTCCTTGTGGCGCTCAGGGATTGAAGCAAGTGCCGTGCCTCAGAGCACGGGAGGCCGAAGGGGTGACCTGCACGGATAAGGCGCGCTGGCCGGCCGCTGAAGGTCGACTCTGGTCGACTCACGGTCGCGGTGCGTCGACCGGGTCCGGGAGCGAGTGGCTAGTGGGGCGAGGGGACGAGGTAGCTCAGAGCGGCCAGGTCAGGAGCACTCCAAACCCGGCAGTGGTCGGGCTCACGCGTGCCTTGCTGGCGAAGCGCGAGCCCAGGAGCAGCGCCCCACCGCCGATCACCAGCGCGAGCCCTGCGCCCAGAGCCACGTTCGCCGCCAGCTCCAGCCGGCGCCCCTCGTCTTGGGTGCCGCGCAGCTCCTCGGGACAGAGCCCGGGGCAGCGGGCCTGCAGCGTGTCGAAGCGCGCGGCAGCGACCCGCCAGAGGACCAGCGCGGCGATGAGGGTCGCGGTCCCGGTCCCCGCGGTGGTCCACCCACCGATCTGGAGCCGACGGCGGAGGTGGCCCCCCGTGAGGCTGGCCGGCGCGAGCGGGCGACTCGCGGCTGGCGCCGGCGGACCGATCACGAGCTCCAGCTCGAGGTGCTTGCCAGCGACGAGGTCAAGGGAGCGCCGGAGCGGCGCCAAACCGGGCATCCTCACCACCAGCTCGGCGCGCCGGACCTCGATCGGCAGCCGCCGCGGCGCCGCGCGGAGCTCCCGCCCGTCGAGGAGGACCCGCGTGCCCGGAGGCGCGCCGCGCAGGGTCACCGTGAGCCGCGCGACTCGCGGCTCCAGCGCTTCGCCTTCCTCGCGCGCCGCCCTGGCCGCCTCGGCGTAGCGGTCGCGCTGCGGGTGCTCGCGACTCAGGCGGGTCACCTCCTCGTACTGAGCCGCGGCCTCGGCGAAGCGCCTCAGGCCTCGCAGAGAGCGGGCGATGTAGAGCGCGGTGTTCGGCGACTGCACGAGCTCGAACGAGCTGCGGAAGCCGAGGAGCGCGCCCCCGAAGTCACCCGCGTCGAACATCGTCCGCCCGGCCTCGAAGCGGGTCTGGGCGAGCGCCTCGGCGGTCTCGGTCGCTTCGGCAGCGGCCGGCGGCGCGGCGCTGACGAGGACCAGCGCGACCACGATCATCCTGCGGAGCTGGAACACGATGTCCACGCTAGCACGAAGTCGCGGCGTCGGGTATCCTCCGCGCGACCGGGGCATCGCGGGGGGCACCGACGATGCGCCTGTGTCCGAACCGATGGTATCATCCCAGTGATGGCCGGCCGCTCGCAGGTGGATTCCCGTCGACTCGTCGGGCGCTATGAGATCCTCCTGCCCATCGCGTCGGGCGGTATGGCCAGCGTCCACCTCGCCCGTGCGAGCGGCGCCGCCGGTTTCGAGCGGCTGTTCGCGGTCAAGCTCTGCCACCCGCACCTCCTGCACGACCAGGCGTTCGTGGCGATGTTCCTGGATGAGGCCCGCATGGCAGCGCTGATCCGTCACCCCAACGTGGTCGCCACAGTGGATCTGGGGACCGAGGGTGAGGAGCTGTTCCTGGCCATGGAGTATGTGGAGGGCGGCGCGCTGAGCCGGCTCTGCCAGGCGGCCAAGGGGGCACCCGACAAGCGCCTGCCGCTCAAGGTCGCGCTGCGGATCGCCCTCGACGTGCTGAGCGGTCTTCATGCCGCCCACGAGGTCTGCGCCGTCGATGGCACCCCGCTCCACCTCGTTCATCGCGATCTGTCCCCGCAGAACGTGCTGGTGGGAGTGGACGGGCTCGCGCGGGTCACCGACTTCGGGGTCGCGCGTGCCGAGGCACGTCTGCACGAGACCACCGGCGCCTCCGTCAAGGGCAAGGTGGCCTACATGAGCCCGGAGCAGCTGGAGGGCGCCGCGGTGGACAGGCGCTCCGATCTGTTCTCGCTCGGCGTGGTGCTCTGGGAGACCCTGACTGGTCGCACGCTCTTCTTTGGAGAGTCCCTCGCCGAGACGGCGCACGCCGTGACCCACGCGCCGATCCCCGCTCCGTCCCTGGTCCTGCCCGGCCTGCCGCGCTCGCTCGACGACCCGGTCCAGCTCGCGCTGCAGCGCAACCCGGCCCGCCGCGCCGCCACTGCGCTGGAGGTGGCGGACGCGCTCGAGCGGACCAGTCTGCCAGTGGCCACGCACCGCGAGGTCGGCCACTACGTCCAGCAGTTGCTGGCCGACGACCTGCAGCGCGTTCGGGGTACGCTGGCCTCGCTACCCAAACTCCCGATGCTGGCGGCCACGCCGCGGCAGCTCGCCTCCGAGGCGCGGCAGCGCTCCACCAGGAGTGCCAGACCGGAGCCCTCTTCTCAGCGGCGCTTGCTCGCGCTGGCGAGCGTCCTATCTGCCGCGGCGCTGCTCGTGGTGCTCGCGGCCGTCTGGCCGTCCGGGGACGCGACGCGCTCGACCGGGAGCCCTCCCGACAGCGCGCGCACAGCGCCCCGTCGCAGCGAGGACGCGGGAGTCGTTGGTCCGGCGGCGGCGCCAGACGCGCGCCCGGGAAGCAGCGCGACCGTGGCCGATCTGGCGTCGCCCCGCCCGAAGCTGCGACGCACGGGACCTCGCCCGCGGCCCTCCTCGACTTCACCGAGGGGGAAGACCTTCCAGCCCGACCATATCTGAGGCGGCTGACCCGGAGCGCATCAGAGCTCGTGCTTGCGCATCAGCCGGTGGACGTACGAACGGTCCATCCCCGCGGCCTCGGCGATCCGGGCCAGGCTCCGGCCGTGGCGCTCCAGCATCCCCTGCAGGTAGACCCGCTCGAGGTGGTCGACCCAGCGCTGGCGGATCTGCTTGAAGGGCTGGTCCAGCGGCACGCGCGGCAACGGCTCCTCCGCGCCCCGAGGCCCCCCGTCGTCGAGCGCGGCGGGGCCGAGGGTGAGCATCCTCTCCACCACGTTGCGCAGCTCCCGTACGTTGCCGAGCCAGGGGCGTCGGCTCAGCTCGGCCAGGACCTCGCCAGGGAGGCTCATGCCTCCCGGCAGGAAGTGCTCGACCATCGCGGCGATGTCCTCGGGCCGCTCGCGAAGCGGCGGTACCTTCACCGAGAGCACGGCGATCCGGAAGTAGAGGTCCTCCCTGAAGGTCCCCTCGCTCGCCATGCGCAAGAGGTCCCTATGCGTCGCGGCCATGAAGCGCACGTTTACGGGCCGCTCGCGGTTCTCGCCGATGCGTCTGATCCGCCGCGTCTCCAGGACCCGCAGCAGCCTCGGCTGGAGTTCGAGGGGGAGCTCACCGATCTCGTCGAGCAGCGCCGTGCCGCCCTCGGCGGACTCGATGGCGCCGGCCCGGCTCTCTGCCGCCCCGGTGAACGCGCCGCGCGCGTGGCCGAAGAGCTCCGACTCGATCAGGTTGTGCGGCATCGCCCCGCAATCGACCACGACGAAGGGCTCCTCGCTGCGGGCGGAGGCCTGGTGGAGTGATCGCGCGACCACCTCCTTGCCGGTACCGGTCTCTCCGCGGATGAGGACGTGGCTCTCGCTCCTCGCGATCCGCGCCAGGACCGCGAAGAGCTCCCGCATGGCCGGGCTGCGTCCGATCAGGTCGCCGAACCGATCCGTGGGCCACAGCTCCACCGGCGCCTCCCGCTCGTGCCGGAAGCGCAGCCGCGTGGTGCCGAGGCGGACCGTCGCGCCGTCGGGGACCCGGCCCGCCTGGACCTGCACGGCGTCGATGAAGCTGCCGTTGGTGCTGCCCAGGTCGACGAGCCAGATGCCGTCGGGCCGCGGCTCGAGCTGGCAGTGCACGCGTGAGACCGAGGCGTCCCGGAGCACCACATCGACCTCGGGCGAGCTACCGAGGAGAGCGGGGCTCTGGATCAGGAACGACCGGGGCGCGCCGTCTTCGTGCCAGTCGAGCCTTGCCGCCTGCCGGGTCCTGATGAACGCGGCTGGCGGCTCCGGCAGCAGGTCGGTCGGCCGCTCATCGTCGTCGCGGTTCATCTCGGGTCTACCTCGCCATGTAGCGACTGGAATAGAGGTGCGGGTCGGCTCCCGCCTCCGCGCGCGCGAAGTAGAGCTCGCACCCGTCCGGGGAGATGTAGGCCTCGCTCTCGAAGCACGCGGTGTTCACGACGGGGAGTGGTCGCGGTGTACCGAAGGGCTGGTCCCGGGCGGTCCGCACTGCATACCATAGGTCCCGGCTGCCCGTGGTCCCGCTGTCCCCGCAACGGGCTCCGCCGTCGGGTCTGCCCCCGGCGAGCTCGCTGGAGAACACGATCAGCAGCTCGTCCTCCGTCACCGCGGGGTTGTCGGCCTTGACCCCTTTGAGGGGAGAGGCGCTCGGATCCAGCCCCGGCACGAACCCCTTCTGCCACGGATCGCTCATTCGCTGTCGCC
>JAKLHH010000663.1 GCA_022710245.1 Myxococcota bacterium | reverse complement strand
GCAGTGCACGACCAGCAGCCAGTGCAGCGGCAAGTCGTGCCTCGACGGGCAGTGCGTCAGCCTCTAGCCTCTCGCCTCCTCCGACCTCTCCACTCGGCCTCCACCTCCTGAACCTCCTGAGCCTCCTGAGCCTCCTCCACGGTTGCACGAGGCGCTCGAGAGCAGAGACGCGAGCCCCCGTCATCTGCTAGAGTGCTGGCCGAACCAGGAGCCCCAGATGGCGAGCGATCAGGTCCTCGTGAGCGTGAGCTTTCGCGACATCCCGCTCTACTCCCGGGCGGTCCTCGGCGAGGTGGACGGCGCCCGCGGCTTCCTGCGCTGCGAGAGCCCGATGCCCGTCGGGAGCATGCTGATCCTCACCCCGCTGCGTCAGGCAGAGCTGCGCGTGCCGGCCCGCGTGGTGCGGATCGTCGAGGCCTGCCGCGGGGTGAAGACCGAGGCTGCGCCGGGCATGGGGGTGGTCTTCGAGGCGGCCGGTGAGGCGCTGCTGCCGCTGCGCGAGGAGACGAGCGAGGCCGACGCGGTGCCGGTCGCCGTGGCGCCTCCGCCGACGCCCGCCCCCGCGCCCCCGGTCCCGCGTACCCCCACGCCCCGCCGCGCGGAGCCGGAGCGCAGGATCGAGTCGGGCGGCTCGGCGAGCAAGGCCGTGACCGGCGAGGCCGTGGTGTACGTGCGGCCCGCCCCGCCGCGGGTGACCGCGCCCAAGGTGATCGTCGAGGCGCCCCCCTCGAACGTGATCGTGGGCGAGGCCGAGGTGCGGACGGCGCCGGGGCCGGCCCCCGAGCCCGCCACGGTGATCGTCGACGACGGGGCGGCCTCCGCGCCGACCTTCGTGGTCGACGTCCCGCTGCCGCCCTCGGCGAAGGGGCCTGCAGTCGAGGCGACAGCAGCCGAGGCGACAGCAGCCGAGGCGACAGCGAGGCCGAAGCCGCGGCTGGAGATCGTCCCCGACCCGCCCGAGGGCGCTGTCGAGGACAAGGTCATCTACGAGATCGAAGCGGACTACGATGCGCCGAGCCTCGCGCCAGCGGCAGCGACGCCGGCGGCGGCGGCGGCGGTGGCGGCGGCTGCTCCCGAGGATGACGAGGAGGGCGAGGAGGCCGAGGGCGAGGGCGGTGAGGGTGGTGAGGGTGAGAGCGAGGGCGAGAAGAAGAAGCGCCGCGGTCGCCGCGGCGGCCGCCGGCGGAAGAAGAAGTAGCCCACCCTCGAGCCACCCTCGCCCCGGTGGCTCCTCAGCCGCGACTCAGTTACAGGCCACCTGCGCCCCCCAGCACGTCGGACACGAAGGGCTGCCCCCGACGGTGCAGGCGGTGGGACCGCCGAAGCTGCAACCCGCGGCTATGCAGTCCGCCTCGCACTGCTGCACGACGCTGTCGCACTCCTGCTGGGTGCCGCCGGCGGTGTTGACCCCGGAGCAGCAGGGCTGCGTGTCGGTGCAGACGCCGCCGCACTCGCTGCAGCTGACCTTGACGCCGTCGCTGCGCTGGCACTCGCGCGTCCGCGTGCGCTGGCCCTTGGTGCAGGCCTTGGTCACCGCGCAGACCCCCCAGCTGCTCCAGGTCAGGTAGCTGTAGGTGCAGCCCGCGGTCGCGGTGCACTGCCCGGAGGTGTCGGGCTTCGGCGTCGGGCAGCTCGCGTCGGAGAGGGTGGCGCCGCCGCAGACGCAGCTCACCGACCGGGTCATGGTGCCGGTCCCGCAGCTCTTGCTGCAGGCGCTCCAGGCGCCGGTGCTCCAGGTGGGGGTGCAGGGGAGGTCGGGGCGAGGCAGGTCGGCGCGCGCCTCCTGCGCGACCTGCTCGCGGCGTGGACCGTCGGCAGGCCCGTCGGGGCGGCCTGCCTCCCGGGGGCCTCCCTCGCCCGGGCCGCGCTCGACCACCGAGGCCTCCCGCCTACCCTCGACGCAGACGAGTCGCACGGGGTCACAGGCGAGCCCGCCGCCGCAGGGGTCGACGGCCGAGCAGGGTCGGCCCGCGTAGACGAGCGGCGAGGTGGTGCAGGCGCCGGGCGCGAGGGCGAGGAGCGCGAGCGCGAGGCAGAGGGGGCGAGTCAGCATGAGGGCATTGTACGTCAGCGCGGCTCGAAGCGCAGGGCGCCCGCGCTGGCGTCGAGGTGGGCGGGGACGCCGAGCGGCAACGCGACGTTCCGCGCGCCGTGCCCGACCGGGGCGCCGAGGACCGTGGGCACCCCGAGCGCGCCGAGCCGGCAGGCGACCACGGCGCGCGCGTCGTGCGCCGGCAGGTGCCGCTCGGCCGCTGCGTCGCAGCCGGTCAGCTCCCCGACCACGACGCCGGCGACGCCGTCGAGGACCCCGGCGAGCTCGAGCTGGGTCAGCAGGCGGTCGATGCGGTACGGGGCCTCGCCGACCTCCTCGAGGAGCAGCAGGCGGCCGTGCAGGTCGGGCTGCTGCGGCGTGCCGCAGAGGTGCGCGAGCAGCGTCAGGTTGCCGCCGAGCAGCGGGCCGCTCGCCGTGCCTGGCACCAGGCACTCGAGGCCCGAGAGCGCCGGCGCCTCGCCCTCGAGGAGCGCGAAGAGCGCCGCGCGATCCTCCTCGGGGAGGCGCGCGAGCTGGCTGACCACCGGCCCGTGCACGCTGGGCACGCCGAGGCGCGCCGCCCAGCAGTGGAGGGCGGTGACGTCGCTGAAACCGACCAGCAGCGGACGCCGCCGGCGCAGCGCCTCGCCGTCGAGCCGCCCGAGGAGCCGCGAGGAGCCGTAGCCTCCGCGGGCGCAGAAGATCGCCTCGACGCGCTCGTCGCGCAGGGCCGCGTCGAGCGCCCCCGCGCGCGCCTCGTCGTCGCCGGCGAGGTAGGGCAGGGGGCCGTCCGGCGCCGCGGGCTGGTAGTCGTGGACGATGGTGTAGCGGGCCGCTAGTATCGCCAGGCCGGCGCGGTAGCGATCCGGCGGCACGGGGCCAGCGGGAGCGACCACCGCGACGTGGGCTCCGGGGCGCAGCGCGGTCAGCGCACCAGCAGAGCAGGGCATGATCGAGCGCATCACCCAAGCCATAACAGGGTTCCTCCGCTACAACAACAACCCGGTCGGGCTCCTCGTCCTCGGGCTGACCGCGCTCATCGAGTACGTCTTCCCTCCCTTCCCGGGCGACACCATCACCCTCTTCGGCGCCTTCCTGATCACCCGCAACGACTGGAGCCTCTCGCTGGTCTTCGCGGTCATCCTGGTCGGCTCGGCGGTCGGGGCG
This sequence comes from Myxococcota bacterium, assembly GCA_022710245.1. The sequence continues at coordinate 1,960 of JAKLHH010000663.1, read as the reverse complement.
ATGATCGACTACTACGTCGGGGTCTGGATGGGCGGCCGCTACCGCGAGGGGCGCCTGCTCAAGCGCCCGGCGCTCCGCAAGCAGGTGGAGACGGTGCTGGCCGCGTTCCGCCGCCACGGCGAGGCCTACGTGGCGCTCAACCGGTTTCTCCCGGCGGTGCGCGCCATCTTCTTCCTCGCCGCGGGCATGGCCGGGCTGAGGCCGCTCCGCGTGCTCTTCTTCGCGGTGGTCAGCGCCGCCGCCTGGAACGCGCTGATCATCGGGGCTGGCTACGGGGTCGGAGCGAACTGGGAGCGCATCACCGCGCTCTTCAAGACCTACTCGGAGGTGGCCTGGGTCGTCCTCGGCGCGGTGGCGATCGGGCTGCTGCTGCGCTGGCTGCTGCTGCGGCGGCGTCGGGTGGCATCCACCATATCGCCCGAGGTGATCGACGCTCCGGTCGAGGGGGAGGGGGCTCCGCCCGAGGCGGACGACCGGGCGGCCGGTCCGCCCGCGGTTTGACACCCACGAGGCCCGGTGGCAGATTCACGGCCATGCGCCTCCTCGGGCTGGACATCGGCACCCGCACCATCGGCGTCGCGGTCAGCGACGAGGGCGGGGTCGTCGCGACGCCGCTGCGCACGCTGGAGCGGCACGGCGGCCGGCGTGATCTGGAGGCGGTGGCCGCGGTGGTGACGGAGACGGGCGCGGGCGGCCTGCTCCTCGGCCTCCCGCTCGCCCTCAGCGGGCGTGAGGGCGAGGCCGCCCGGCGCGTGCGGACGCTCGGCGCTCAGCTCGCCCAGCACCTCGGCTGTCCGGTCCACTACTGGGATGAGCGCTTCTCGACGGCGGCCGCCGAGCGAGCGCTCCTCGAGGGCAACCTGCGGCGGCGAGCGCGGCGCCAGGTGGTGAACCACGTCGCCGCCGCGCTGATCCTGCAGGGCTACCTCGACAGCCTCGCGGCCCGCGCGGCGAGCGGCTCATGAGCGTCCGCGCCATGCGCCGCGCGCTGGTGGTCTTCGTCATCACCCTGGTGATCGCCGTGGTCGCCGGGGTGATCCTCTACCGCTACGCCGTCCACTACCCCGACCGGCCGGCCGGACCGCCCGGTCCCAAGGTCGCGGTAGCCATCCCGAACGGCGCCGCGTTTCCGAAGGTGGTGGGTCTGCTGCAGGAGGCGGGCCTGATCCACAGCGCCGCTGCCTTCCGCATCTACGTCAACTACCGCGGCCAGGCCTCGAAGATCCGTGCGGGGAGCTACAGCCTCCCGCCCGACATCACGCCGAAGGCACTCCTCGAGATCCTCGTCCACGGCGTCCCCGCGCCGACGGTGACGGTGCTGATCCCCGAAGGCCGCAACATGATCGAGATCGCTGACCTGCTGGCCGAGGCGAAGATCGTGCCGCGTGACCAGCTGCTGAAGGAGATGCGCAACAAGCGCCTCCTCGCGCGGCTCGGGGTGCCGGGCGACAGCGTCGAGGGCTACCTCTTCCCCGAGACCTACCGCTTCAAGGCGGGCACGGCGCCCCAGGAGGTCCTCACCGCGCTCTGCCGGCAGCACCAGACGATCTGGTCGAAGCTCGCCGGCAAGAGCGGCCCCGCGCTGGCGATGCTGCGCAAGAAGCTCGCCTGGGGCCACCACGAGATCGTCACCCTGGCCTCCATCGTCGAGAAGGAGACCGGCCAGAAGTTCGAGCGGCCGCTGATCGCCGGCGTCTTCCTGAACCGGCTCACCTTCCCCAGCTTCTCGCCGAAGCTGCTGCAGACCGACCCGACCATCATCTACGGCTGCACGGTGCCGCTGCAGCGCTCGGCCGCCTGCAAGCAGTTCGAGGGGCGCATCCGCCGCATCCACCTCGACGACACCGAGAACGTGTACAGCACCTACACGCACCCGGGCCTGCCGCCGGGGCCCATCTCCAACCCCGGCCGCGCCGCGCTGGAGGCGGTGCTGGCGCCGCAGAAGTCGCGCTACGTCTAC
>JAKLHH010000662.1 GCA_022710245.1 Myxococcota bacterium | reverse complement strand
GGTTGGCTTGCCCTTGGCGCGCAACAGCGCGGCGTGCAGCACGTCCTGCACCAGCGTGGACTTGCCGGAGCCCGACACGCCGGTCACGCATACGAGGCGGCCGAGCGGGATCTCCACGTCGAGATCCTGCAGGTTGTGCTCGGTCGCGCCGCGCACCACCAGCCGCGGATCGCCGGGCCTCAGCGGGCCCCGGTGTCCGGCGGCCTGCGCGGCGTCCTTGCGGCCGGACAGGTACGCCGCGGTGAGCGTGTCTGCCCCGCCCGCCAGCTCAGTCGGCGTGCCGTTGAAGACGATCCGCCCGCCATGCTCGCCGGGGCCGGGCCCGAGGTCGATCACCTGGTCCGCGGCGCGGATCAGGTCGGGGTCGTGCTCGACCACGAGGAGCGTGTTGCCCGCGTCGCGCAGGCGGTGCAGCACGCGGATCAGGCGCCCGATGTCGCGGGGGTGCAGGCCGATGCTCGGCTCGTCGAGGACGAAGAGGGTGTTCACCAGCGCGGTGCCGAGCGCGGTGGTGAGGTTGATGCGCTGCACCTCGCCGCCGCTCAGCGTGCGCGACTGCCGGTCGAGGGTGAGGTAGCCGAGGCCCACCTCGACCAGGTAGCCGAGGCGAGTGCGGATCTCGCCGAGCAGAGTCTCGGCGGCCTCGTCGAGGGGCGCCGGGAGCTGCAGCTCGCGGAAGAGCTCCGCGCAGCGCTCGATGGGGAGCTGCGTCACCTCGTGCAGGGTCAGCCCCCGCCCGGGGCCGAGCCGCCAGAGCAGCGCGTCCGGCTTCAGCCGCGCGCCGCCGCAGCTCGGGCAGAGGGTGTAGGCGCGGTACTTGGAGAGGAGGACCCGGATGTGCATCCGGTAGGCCTTCGTCTCCAGCCACTCGAAGAAGCGCCGCACGCCGTACCAGACGCCCTCGTCGTAGTCCCCCTCGCCCTCGAGGACCCAGCGGCGCTGGTCGGCGTCCAGCGCCGCCCACGGCCGGTCGACCGGGAGCTTGCGCTTCCTGGCGAAGCGCAGCAGGTCGCGCTGGCACTCGTCGTAGCTCTCGCTCTGCCAGGGGCGGATCGCGCCGCCGGCGAGGCTGAGCGTCTCGTCGGGCACCACCAGGCCGTAGTCGATGCCGATGGTGCGGCCAAAGCCGCGACAGGTCTCGCAGGCCCCGAGCGGCGAGTTGAAGGAGAAGAGGTTCGGGGTCGGGTCGCGGTAGGCCAGGTCGCAGTCGGGGCAGTGCAGGCCGGCGGAGAAGCGCAGCGGCTCGCCGCCCTCCCGGCCGCCGCCCGGATAGACGTGGACCACCCCCTGCCCGTGCCGCAGCGCCGTCTCGAGATCCTCGACCAGCCGGCCGCGGCGAGAGGCGCCGAGCCGCACGCGATCCAGCGCGACCTCCAGCCCGCCCGGGCGGCGGGCGTGGATGCGCTGGTAGCCCTGCCGGGCCAGGAGCTCGAGGACCTCCGCCTCGGAGAAGCTCTCGGGCACCACGACGGGGAAGGTGATCAGGACCTCCTCCTCCTCGCCCAGCCGCTCGCGCAGCCGGCGCGCGATGCTCTCGGCGTCGTCGCGGCGAACCAGCTCGCCGCAGCCGCGACAGTGGAGGCGCGCCGCGCGGGCGTAGAGGAGCTTCAGGTGGTCGCTGAGCTCCGTCATGGTGCCGACCGTCGAGCGCGAGGTCCGCACGGGGTTGGTCTGATCGATCGCGATCGCGGGCGGGATGCCCTCGATGCGGTCGGCGCGGGGCCGATCCATGCGCTCGAGGAACTGCCGCGCGTAGGGCGAGAACGTCTCGACGTAGCGGCGCTGGCCCTCGGCGTAGACGGTGTCGAACGCGAGCGAGGACTTGCCGGAGCCGCTGACGCCGGTGACCACGATCAGCTTGCCGAGCGGCAGGCGGAGCGTGAAGCCCTTCAGGTTGTTCTGGCGAGCTCCCTCGACGAGGATAACGTCTTCAGACATGGCGGTGCGACCTGCGACTGCGACCCTGATACATAGCAGGAATGGCCTCACCGGCGAGCAGGTTTTTGCGTCGCGGAGGCCCCCTCAGACGGTCGGGCTCGCTCGCGAGCTAGCCGGCCGAGGCCACGCGGTCGCGCCCTGCCCGCTTGGCCACGTAGACCGCCTGGTCGGCGCGAGCGAGGAGGGCTGGCCCGTCCTCGCCGGCGGTGAGCTCGGCGACCCCGAGGCTGGTGGTCAGGGGCACCGCGCCGGCCGAGGTCTCGAAGGCGGGCGTCGCGATGCTGAGCCGGATCCGCTCGGCGACCACGCACGCCTCGCGCAGGCTGGTGCCGGGGAAGAGGACGACGAACTCCTCGCCCCCCCAGCGGGCGAGGAGATCGCTCCGCCGACACGACTGGCGCAGCCGCTCCGCCACCTCCACCAGCACCTCGTCGCCGACCGGGTGGCCGTGCGTGTCGTTGACCCGCTTGAAGTGGTCGAGGTCGACGATCGCGGCGCTCAGCGGCGCGCCGCTGCGCCGCGCCTCCTCGATGGCCAGCGGCAGGCGCTCGTCCAGGTAGCGCCGGTTGTGGATCAGGGTCAGCGGATCCGACTCGTTGAGCCGCTGCAGCCGCGCGATCTCGAGGTAGGGGGTGGAGAGGCCGGCGATCAGCTCGAGGAGCTCGAGGTCCACCGCGCGGTAGCCAGGCCGCTCGCGCCTCGCGGTGCTGAGCACGCCGATGCAGCGGGTCGGCGTGAGCAGCGGCGCGGCGAGCAGCGCGGTCGGCATCCAGGACTGCCCCTGGCGCACCAGGAAGCGCGGATCGCGGCGCGGGTCGTTGGTGCGGGCCGAGTGCTGGTGCAGCACCACCCACCCCATGAACCCCTCGCCGAGGAGGAAGCGCCCCGAGCCCCGGTGGTGCATCGGGGGGCCAGCGCGCGCGGAGAGGAGCAGCCGGCGGCCGCTGTCGTCGAGCAGGCGCAGCGTGCCCTGGTACGAGCCCGTCAGCTCGACGGCGGACGTGGTGACCCGCTGCAGCGAGGAGTCGACCGAGCCTCCCTCGCGGAGCGCCGCGGTGAGCTCGAGCAGCTTGCCGGTGAAGGTGGCCAGGCCACGAGGCGACGCGAGGGCACGAACCAGCGTCGTGCTGCGATCGGTGCGACGGCGGCGGAGTCCGTGTGCCAAGGTCGGTCCATCTTGCGTCAGAGGGGCGTCCGCTGGCAACTGGTCAGGGCGTCTCCACCACCAGCCGCGGGAGCTCCCCGGCCGCGAGCGTCACCTTGCCTCCGCTGGTGGAGAGGGTCTGGGAGGTCGTCTTCCCCTGGTCGTCCAGGACCAGCTCCGTGACCTCCACCTTGGTGGCCAAGAGCCCGTCGAGGGTCACGCTCTCTCCCGCCTCGTCCCAGACGATGAAGCGCGCCCCTGCCTGCCCTCTGAAGCGATAGACCCCGGGAGCAACGCGCACCGCGCCGGTGGTGTCTGCGAGCGCCCGGGCCAGCAGCTGGAAGGTGGCGTAGGACCGCTTCTTGGTGCCCGCGGCGATGCCTTGCTGCACCTCCCAGCCGAGGCCGTTGTAGATGAGCCCCATCTGGTCGAAGAGCGCCGCCCCGGTCGATCCCCACCCCTCGATCAGGGTCCAGAAGTAGATGCGGCGGATCCCCTCGGCGCTCATCCAGGCGACCAGGCGCGGGAGATCCCTCGCCTGCTCCCGCTCGGTGCGCGGGCCGAAGACCCCGCCGTCGGGGTCGCCGGTGTAGAGGCCGGTCTCGGTGCACCAGAGCTCCACTCCCTGGTCGAGCCCGTGCGCGGCGAGCAGCGCGCGATAGTCCTTCACCGCCTGGCTGATCTCCGTCGCCGAGGGGCTCTCCTTGTAGTAGTGCAGGTCGAAGATGTCGAAGGGCTTGCCCTCCAGGCTGGCCGCGGCGATCTCCTGCAGGAACCCATCATAGCGGCGGTAGCTCTCGGCGGAGGTGTTGTACTGGTTGCTGATGCCCGCGAGGAGAATCTTGCAGGTCGGGCAGGCCTTGCGGATGACTGGCTGCGCCCGGATGAAGAAGGCCGGGAAGCGGGTGTGGTCCCGCCAGAGCAGGTCGGGCTCGTTGCCGAGCTGCCAGTGAGTGACCGCCGGATGGCTCCGGACCACCTGCTCCAGGGCCGCCTCGAAGCCGCTGTCGAGCGCCTCCATGGGCGGAGCCGGGCTGACGCAGGCGTAGACATCGAAGCCGCCGCGCTGCTCCAGGGCCGGGAGCTCGCCCAGCTCCAGCTTGCCCCCGCCGGTGTACCAGAGGTGGGCGCGGAGCATCCTCGCGCCGAGCTGCTCCATGTGCCCCAGCACGGCGTCCCGGTACTGGGCCTCGCTGTAGCCCAGGGCCGAGAGCAGCTCCTGGGTCTTCTGCGGCTGCAGCTTGTTCAGGGAGAAGACGCCGACGAACCCGAGCCGTTGCGCGACGCTCTGCGAGTCGGTCCCCGCGCCGCCGTCTCGCGCCCGTCCGTCAGCCAGAGCATCGCCCGCGTCCGCAGTGGGCGGCGAGCTGCCCTGGTGACACGCGAGCAGGAAGACGATCAGGGGGACGGTGGCGCGGATCGCGTGGGTCGCTCTCATGGCACCTCCAGCCGGTCTCCTTGGACCGGAGCAATCCCCGGAGGTGCAAGTCAAGGGCCGGCGCTCGTCCGCGCCGGACGGTCCGCCTCACTGGACGTGGAGCGAGTAGGTGCCTGGGCCTCGGGTCCCGAGGACGATCCCCGTCGTCGTCCCGGCCACCACGGCCGCGCCGATCAACGTCCAGAACCACCAGCGCCGGTACACCGGGGTCGCGGAGCGGAGCGACGGCGCCACGGTGGCCCCCCACAGCTGCCCGAGCGCCCGCTCGACGGCGCCGGCGAGGCCCTCCTCGCGGACGGTCTCCCGGTGCTCTGCCAGCGCCCGCCCCTGGTTGCAGTCGAGCCGCCGCAGGGTGAGCTCGACCGCCGGGCCGCGACTCGACTCCAGGGCCACCAGCGCCTCGGAGGTCTCGCCCCAGCGGCAGAGCCCGAGCGCGACCAGCGGGCTCGCCGGGTCCAGCTCGCCGCGCCCCGCGAGCGCCTGGAGCTGGCCTCGGAGCGACGCCCGATCCGCCGGGTAGAGCGCGATCTTGAGGTGAGCCGGTCTGCCCGCCTCGAGGCGCACCGGCCGCGCCGAGGAGACGAACCCCGGCGCCTCGACGACGACCCAGTGGGTCCCCGGCGCGAGCCGCGAGCCGCGAGCCAGC
>JAKLHH010000661.1 GCA_022710245.1 Myxococcota bacterium | reverse complement strand
CGGGAACCAGGGCTGCCTCGCCAGGTCGCGATCGCCCTCGATGTACTCGGGGACGAAGAGGTCGACCTCGACGAAGCGGTCGCCGGTGCGCACGTCGATGGCGCCAGCGTAGCTGAAGTCCTGCAGCTCCTCGAGAGGGAAGCGATCGTTGTGGATGGCGCCGCCGTAGACGAGGACGACCCTCCGCGCGGGGTCGGGGCCGGCCTCGCGCGCCGCGCCGCGCTTGCCGCGGAGCTCGAGGACCTGCAGCGTCTTCGTCTTCAGGTGGCGCGTGACGACGGAGAGCAGGCGCTCGTAGTCGACCGCCTTCGCCGCCGCCTTCTGCTTCCCCTTCGCCTTGCCGGCGCCGCCCCCGCCGAGGAGCTCCTGGTACTCGCGGCAGGCGAGGGTGAGGATGTGCGGCTGCACGCCGAGCCCCTTGGCGCGCTTGAGGAGCGTCACCACCTCGCTCTCGGTCTCGGCGGGGCGCCGGGTGGTGGTCTCCACCTCGCGCACGACCTGCTTCTCCTCCTCGCCGCAGCTCCCCACCGTCATCCAGGTCTCGACGATCAGGTCCGAGGCCCGCGGCGCGAGCGCGTCGAGGAGCGCGCCCGAGAAGCGCTTCACCGAGGAGGCGACGCCGGGCGCCGCGCCCAGCTTCTGGTGGTACTCGCCGAAGCCGATCACGCGCGGGTCGCCGCGCAGCACCTCGCGCAGCGCCTCGGCGGCGGTCGGCACCAGCCAGTAGCGCAGCCCGGCCTCGACGCGGACGGCGCCGCCCGCGTCGGGACGCGCGGGCGGCGGGGGCGTGCGCGGCTCGTGCTTGCAGCCCGCCACGCTCGCGGCGGCGACCAGGATGGCGAGGAGGAGAGACCTGCAGGGCACCAGGCGATGATACCAGAGGGCGGGCAGAGCGCGGGAAGGAGCGAGGCGCGCTCGTCAGCGGCGCGGCGCCAGCCGGACCCGCGGGGTCCTCGCCGGCGGGGCGACGTCGCCCGGCGGCCGGAGCGGGAAGTCGACGAGCACCCCGCGCACGCCGCTCGCGCGCGCCGCGGCGAGCTCGGAGGCGGCGTCGCTCATGAACCAGCGCACGTGGCGGCCGCCGGCGCGCAGGCGCCTGAGCTCGCGGCCCTTGAAGGCGTCGGTGCGCACGGACACCGAGTCCTTGCAGAGGAGGTGCTGCGCGTCGGCGTCGGGGAGCCCGAGCCGGCGCAGCTCGCGCAGGGTGCCGGTCGCCAGGGCCTGCACGCGGCCGGTGAGGTAGAAGACCTCGGCGCCCTCGGCGCTCGCCTGGCGCGCGCGAGCGATGGTCTCGCGGATCGGGCGGTCGTGGCGGAAGTTGCTCGGCCTCCAGAAGAACTCGCCCCAGAAGCGCTGGAAGGACTCCGCGGTCGCGGGGTCGAGACCCGCGGCCTGGGCCGTCAGCCGGCCGTTCCAGGCGATCTGCGCCGCGTCGAGGCCGGCGAGCGCCTTCGCCTCCGGGTGCTGTCGCGCGAAGGCGCGCGCCGCCGCCAGCGTGCGGTAGCGCGTGTCGGCCACGGTGTTGTCGATGTCGAGGACGACACAGGCGCGGGGCGGTGCGGGTCGCGCCGGGCGTGCGGCGGCCGGCCAGGGCGCGCTGATCACGCTGATCACGAGGAGCACGCAGCAGGCCAGCCAGCGACGGCAGATCGACATGGCCGGATCCGCAGCAAGGCCTGCGCCAGGCGCTCACTCCTGCGATCTCAAGGAGTTGGGCCGAGAGACGGTGGGCGCAGGCTACTCGAGTGGTCGTGGATCCCCGCGCTTTCGGAGCCGGTCACGGCAGAGCTGGCCGCGGCGCGCAAACAAATTGGTTGTCGAGAGGCGAGCGCAGGGGGCAGATTGTCTGTCGCGAGCTCCCCGCCACCGCCCAACGTGCCGGGCGCCGCTCCAATTGCCCCGCAGCACATCATGAAGCTGAAAGACTACTTCACTCTCGGCAACCTCCTCTGCGGCTTCGCCTCCGTCATCGCGCTCTTCCACGACCGCTTCGACTGGGCCTGCCATCTCATCTATATCGGCTACGTCTTCGACGTCCTCGACGGGCCGGTCGCGCGGCTGACCAAGCAGTACGATCGCTTCGGGGGGCTCTTCGACTCCGTCTGTGACTACATCACCAACTCGATCGCGGTCAGCTTCATCATCTACTACGCCTTCGCGCACATCGCCCACTACCCCTGGCTGCTCGCCGCGGTGCTCGGCGCGTTCCCGTTCACCTTCGGCACCATCCGGCAGGCGCGGGGGATGGAGAAGGACCTCTCCTACCCGTGCTACTGGCTGGGCGTGCCGCGGCCGGTGCTGGCGATCTTCCTCCTCGCGGTGCTGAACTCGAGCCTCTTCAACATGCCGGTCAGCCCCTGGCGCGAGGTGGGGCAGGGAGCGGCGGCGCTCTTCGTGGTGGTGGGCAGCATCCTCCACCTCAGCCACCTCCCCTTCACCAACCACCACGATCGCCGCTGGATCGGGATGAACTACTTCGGCATGCACATCTTCCTGACCGGCACGCCGATCGCGTTCCTCTTCGGCTGGCTCGTGCTGCGCTGGCCGGGCTTCGTCTACAACTACGTCCTCTTCTGCCTCTGCATCTACCTCTTCATCGCCTGGGTCGGGATCCCAGGTGAGGACGTCAAGCGGATCAAGGCCTACGTGGCGGGCGGACCGCTGGTGAAGCCGCTCGTCCACAAGGACTCCACCTGGCGCGCGTGGACCTTCGCCGACTACTACCTGGTGCGTGACGTGCCCCCCGAGCCAGCGCTGCTCCCCGGCGCCGAGGCCAGGGACGCGGGCCACGCGAGTGGCAACGGCCACGCCAGTGGCAACGGCAACGGAGCGCGCCATGAGGACGCGAGCGCCGCGAGGGGCGAGGTGCCGGCGGGCGAGGTGCCGGCGCCGACGACGCTCCACACCGACGGGAGCGTGACCCCGCGCAGCTGACGGAGCGATCTCCCGCGCAGCTGACGGGGCGTTCTCCCGCGCAGCTGACGGCGCCTGACCCCGCCTGACCCCGCGCAGCTGACGGGGCGCGAGCGTCGACACGCCAAGCCACTCCGCATCCCCTCGCTGCCCCAAGAAGCGGACGCGTCGTCGCGGCGCCGCGCCGCGAGGGCGCGTCCGCAACCGGCAAGCGGCGCACGGCGCGTGCATCGCCCGCACCGGCCTGCTGCCGCGCGCGGCCCACTTCCGTACTGAACCTCGATGGTGATCAGGCCGCGATGGAGCCGGCCGCTCTCTGTTGGCCGCTCTGTCAGCTGCTCAGAGGGAGGGTGAGCCCAGGCTAGCCCTGAGGGCCGCCGTACTTGGTGGCCGCGGCGTCGAAGCCGCCGTACTTCGTCACCATGCCGTCGGGCTGACCGCCGTACTTCTTGGCGGTGTCGATCATCCCGTCGGGCGGGCCGCCGTACTTGGTCACCATGCCGTCGACGGAGCCGTCGACCGGGCCGCCGTACTTCACCACCTGCGAGTCCTTGGTCGGCGTCTTGCTGTCGTCGCTGCAGCCGCTCAGGGCGGCCCCGGCGCCGACGAGCCCGGTCACCACCACCCAGCCGCCGGCGATGGTCGAGAGGAGATCCACCAGGAACGAGCGTCGTGACTTCTCTGCCATGCGACCTCCAGGTGACGTGAGGTACCCATCATCATACGTCCAGGGCAGGGTGCCTGGCTACTTGTTGGTGGGCCGAGCGCGGGGAGCGGACGCTCGTGCTACCATGGGGCGACATCGTCCAAGGAGGCCCTTCGTGGGGAAGCGCGTCCCCCTCATCCTTGCTCTGCTCTGCCTCCCGGTCGCTCCGGCCACGGCCAAGGCCGCCACCGACCTCACCATCACCCTCTCGGTGGTCGTCGCCGGCGACTCGGTGACCTACAACGCCACGGTCTGCGGCAGCGGGAAGAGCAGCGGCGCGTTCAAGATCGGGCTCTACTACAACCGCACCGCGGCGCCCGCCTGCGGCACCGCGGCTGACCACGAGTGGAGCTCGACGGGGCTCGGCGGCGGCGGCTGCGCCAACCTGACCACCACCCGGACGGCGGTCGCGGCGGGCAGCTACACCGCCTGGGTCTTCGCCGACGACGCGTGCGTCGTCAGCGAGCAGAGCGAGGGCAACAACACCGCGAGCAAGCCCTACAGCGTCATCCCCGACCTCAGCGTCAGCGCCTTCACCGCGTCGGTGAGCGGCACCACGGTCACCTACGGCGTGACGGTGAAGAACAGCGGGGTCGCCATCGCCAGCCCCTTCTCCATCGGGCTCACCTTCGATCGCACGACGGCGCCCACCTGCGCCACCACGCCGGACGGCACCCGCAACCTGGCCAGCCTCGGCGCCAACCAGACCACGACGCAGACCCACGTGCGCAGCGGCGTCCCCGTCGGCGCCTACCGGGCCTGGGTCCTGGTGGACCAGGGCTGCTCGATCACTGAGCAGGACGAGACCAACAACGCGGCCTCGGCGCTCTACGACGTCGGGCCGAATCTCTACCTCCTCGCGCCGACGGTGACCGTGGCCGGCAGCCAGGTGACCTACGCGGTCACCGTCTGCAACCAGGACTCCTCGGCGGACGTCGGCGCCTACAGCCTGGCCCTCTGGTACGACCTCGCGAGCACGCCCGCCTGCGGCGCGGCCGGCGCCAGCCAGGTCTGGAGCGAGCCGGGGCTCGCCAAGGGCAGCTGCAAGAGCCTGAGCCACGTGCGCAACGGCGCGCCCGCTGGCACCTTCACCGCGCAGGTCTTCGCCGATCCTGCCTGCGCGATCGCGGAGAGCCACGAGGAGGACAACGTCCGCGCCAAGAGCTACACCGTCGGCGCGGTGGCGCAGGCCGACCTCACCCTCTCGGCGCTCACCGTGACCAGCGCGGGGACCGACGTGACCTACAAGGCCACCGTGTGCAACCAGGGGGCGGGCGCGGTCGGCGGCTTCACCGTCGGGCTCTACCACGACCGGGCGAGCGCGCCGGCCTGCAGCGACGCGCCCTCCTCGAGCTGGAGCGTGCCGTCGCTGGCGAGCGGCGCCTGCCAGACCCTGACGACCGTGCGGAGCGGCGTCGCTGACGGGAGCTACCTCGCCTGGGCCCTCGCCGACTCGGGCTGCGCGATCAGCGAGGTGAGCGAGGGCAACAACACCGCCAGCGCCAGCTACACCCTCGGCCAGCCCGACCTCACGGTGAGCGCCTTCAGCG
>JAKLHH010000660.1 GCA_022710245.1 Myxococcota bacterium | reverse complement strand
CTCCGCTGGCTCTCGGGGCGGCCGCTCGCTGCAGCGCTGCTCCTCGCCCTGACCGGGGCCCCGGCGCTGCTCCTCGCCCTCGGCGCCTCCCTCGGAGGGCTCCTCGCCGCGGCCCGGCTCTGCGCGCCGGAGGTGGGGGACGACGCGGTGACACCCCGGGACGGCGCGCGCGCGCTCGGGGCCGCGCTCCGCGATCTGGCGGCGGCTCCCCTGCGGGCCCTGCGGATCGCCGGCGCCCTCGCGCTCGTCACGGCGCCCCTCGTCATCATCAGCGTGCTCGCCGCGCTGGGCGCCGCGGTGGCGGGGCCGGCGCCTGCCTCGGTGGCGCTCCTCGCCGTCAGCGCGCTCGCCGCCGCGGCGGCAGCGCTCTGGTTCGCGCTGGCGCTCCGCACCGCGATCGACACGGGTCAGCCCGGGGGGTAGTATCCCTGGTGCGCTTTCTGGCATGGAGCGACGCATGGCACGAAGCCTCGTGAGAGCCGCACTGACCGCGCTGGCGCTCGGCGCCGCCTGCAGCAGCAACCCCACGGCCCAGCCCGACGGGGGGAGCTGCGCGACCGGGTGCGGCAGCGGCCTGTACTGCTGTCAGAAGACCGCCACCTGCGAGCAGGTGAAGCACAACTGCGTCAACGTGCAGAGCTGCGGGCCGGGCTTCGAGCTGACCTACCCATCGCCGCCGTACATGGACGAGGCGAGCTGCGAGCCGATCCCGCTGCAGTGCACCTGCAAGGCGAGCGACGCGCTGAGCCCCGGACCGATCGGCCGCCACTCCGCCCTCGCCGTGGCGAACGGGAGCCTGCTGGCGAGCGCCTACGAGAGCGACTTCGGCGACCTCGTGCTCGCCACCGTCAAGCTCGACGCGCTCGACACGCCGAGCTACGAGATCGTCGACGGCGTCCCCGACAAGCCCGCGACCAGGCCGACCACCAGCTGGCGCGGCGGCGTCGAGGACGCCGGCGATGACGTGGGGCTCGACACCGACCTCAAGATCAGCGCCGCCGGCGACCCGCTCATCAGCTACCGCGACGCGACCAACCGCACGCTCAAGCTCGCGCTGCGCAGCGGGGGCAAGTGGAGCAAGCACGTCGTCGAGGCCCCGAAGGGCGACAAGGAGGTGGTCGGCCGCTACAGCTCGCTCCTCCTCCTCGAGGGCAAGCCGGCCATCGCCTACCTGGCGCTGAACATCAGCGACGGGAGCGGCGGGTTCCGCTCCGAGCTGAGGTGGGCCACCGCCTCCAGCGCGACGCCGGCGGCGGCCGCCGACTGGACCGTGACCGTGATCGACAAGGCGGCGATGTCCTGCCAGAGCCTCTGCAGCTCGAGCGAGGTCTGCGTGGTCAAGGCCGACGGCTCCAGCTCCTGTCAGACGAAGGGCACCGGCTGCTCCCCGGCCTGTGGCACCGACCAGGCGTGCGTCGGGGGCGCCTGCAAGACCATCCTCGCCGACCAGAAGTACGTCGACGTGCCCCTCGCGAACGGGCTCTGGCCGACGGCCGTGAGCACCACGAGCGGACCGGTGGTCGTCTACTATGATCGCCGCGCGGGCCGGCTGAAGGGCGCGACGCCGAGCGGCGGCGCCTGGAAGACCGCCGTGCTGCGCGGCAGCGGCAGCGAGGACGTGGGCGCCTTCGCGACCGCGCTCAGCGACGGGAAGAGCACCGTCCACGTCACCTACCAGGACGCCGCCAGGCTGACGCTGCACTATGTCCACGTCGACGCGAGCACGCTCGCTGCCTCGAGCGCCGAGGTGATCGACGATGGGCTGCGGTCGGACGGCCAGCACCCGGTGGGCGCGGACAGCGCCCTGGTCCTCGACGGCGCGGGCAACCTGCGCGTCATCTACCAGGACGCCCTGAAGTCAGACCTGCTGCAGGCGACGCGCAGCAGCCCGGGGCAGTGGACGCCGAACATCGCGGCGGACGCGGATCTCGGCCGCGCGCTGAAGACCGGACCGAAGGCGTACGGGTTCTACTCTGCGCTCGTCACCGACGGGGGGAAGGTGTACGGGAGCACGTTCTACTACGACGCGCAGGGCGTCCCCAAGGGAGCGCTCTCCTTCTTCAAGCTGCCGTAGCTGCCGTAGCTGTCGCTCTCCTGATCTGGCTCACTCCGCGGCCGAGGGGCGGTCGCCCGCAGCGGCCTGCGCGGACGGCGCCGCAGCTTCCGCCATGCGCGCCTCCAGCTCCTTGCAGGTGTTGACGAAGACGACGAGCATCTGCTCGAGCTTGCCCACCTCGTCCTCGCCGTGCACCACGACCGGCGCGTTGAAGTCGCCGCCGACGACGCGGGTCATCACCTCCACCACCCGGTTCACCCGCCGGAAGACCAGGCGCTGCAGCAGCCAGACGACGGCGCCGCCGACGAGGAGCACCAGCACGATCGAGAAGGCGATCAGCGTGACCTCGTTGCCCGCGATGCGCGCGTGGACGGGCGCCGACGAGCGCTGCAGGTTGATGGTCCCGAGCAGGCTCCCTTCCTTGCCCTGATGACACTTGGTCTCTCGTAGCTTCGGCGGGTCACCGCGGGACTTCAGAAGGAAACGGAATCACTGGCATTCCAGGAAATCGGCTCCACACTGCAAGAACCGGCGCCAAGCTCTGGACCGCGAACGCGCGCCGTATACACTACGCGGACTGTCCCGGTCCGGGGACGCGAGATGGGGTGAGATGGAGCAGGTTGCGCAGCTACAAGATCGGATCCGCGAGCTGAAGGCCATCGCGTCGTCGCTGCAGGAGGGCGCGATCCACACACGGCTCTTCCCCGAGATCGACGGCATCCTCGCGCTGCCAGATGAGCTGGGCAGCGCCTCGGTGAGCGAGCGCGAGGCGCTCGCCCGGCAGGTCCGCGAGCACGAGCAGACCTTCAACCAGCTCGGCTACAGCCTCCTCAAGCAGCTGATGCCCTCGACCGGCGTCTCGCCCATCTTCCAGGTGGTGCAGGCCGCCGACGCGTTCAAGCGGGCCCTGCGGACCCGGATCGGCAAGCCGTACCGTCGCGGCGACGCGGAGGCCACCTTCGGCCACCACGAGCTCGACGTGCTCTCCCGCTACTCGCTCTCCATCGGCACGCCGCCGGTGACCCAGGGCGTGCGCGAGCTGGTGGCCCGCACGCTCCTCGGCCGCGACCTCCCGGAGCTCTTCGGCTTCATCGACGTCCTCGGGGCGAGCCCGATCGCGCTGGAGCAGCTCCTGCGCCTGGTCGAGGAGCTGATCTCATCCAGCCTCCACTACTGCACGGGCGCCGAGGAGACGGCCTTCCTGCGCGAGGCCGCGGAGCTCGTCGGCTTCGAGGGTGGCCGCATCTTCAACCGGGTGGTGATCACCGAGAGCCCGGACCGCGTCGTCGAGCTGATCCAGAACCACGTCTTCGACAAATTCGCCCTTCACCGCGGAGCCTCCGCAGGAGGCGAGCAGGGCAACTTCGCCCTTCACCGCGGAGCCTCCGCAGGAGGCGAGCAGGGCGACTTCGGGGAGGACGAGGCGCCCCCCGTCTGCACGGTCGAGGGCGTCGACCGCCTCGGCCCGGAGCTGGTCGCGCGCATGCAGGCGCACCCGAACCAGGTCTTCGTGGCGCGGGTCACGCGCATCCCGCACCTCCTCTTCCTCAGCGAGGGCGAGGCGCCCGACTGGCGGAGCGTCCTCGGCCGCCTCCTGCTGATCGACTGCTCCGAGCGCGCTCGCCGCTCGAACACCACCATCGTCTACACCCTCTTCCCGCACGTGGCGCGGACGCTGCGCAACGTGCAGAACGCCTTCGCCGGACGACCGGCCAACACCCAGCTCCAGCTGCGGCGCGTGCTGGAGCGCTTCTCACCCGAGGCGCTGGGCGCGATCCGCGCGGCGATCGAGCGGCACCTCGAGTTCCTCGAGGGGCAGGGAGTGCTCGGCGCCACCGTCGACCAGCTGCGCATCGACGACTGGCGTCGCCAGTCGCTCTTCGATCACCTGGGGCTGGTCAAGCTGCGCCGGCTGGTCGCCTTCCTCGAGCACCTCGCGCAGGGGAGCGACGAGGAGCGGCGGCAGCGCGGCGACGCGCTCCGCGAGGGGGTCGCCGCGAGCTGGATGCGCTACTTCTACCGCGGGCTCGAGGACGGCGGCTACCGGGCCACCGTGATCCCCGGCGCCGGCCGCGGAGCGCTGACCCTGATCGGCGAGCACCACCGGCAGGAGGTGCGGGCCGCGGTGGAGGCCTTCCGGCGCGATCACCTCGCCGCCTGCCGCCAGCGTCTCGCCTCGCTCAAGGAGGGGCTGGCGATCCCGCCGGCCTCGACCGACGAGATCGAGGCCGCCATCAACCTCTCCCAGCTGCGCGCGCTCTCGCCGTCGCAGTGGCGGGGCGAGGAGGGCGCGAGCCTCCCCGATCACCTGGCGCGGAGCCTGCGCTACCGCCTCGCGGACGCGGCCAGCCGGCTGACGCGCCGGACGCGCGAGGGCGTGGACCACGCGGCCTTCCGCAACCTCACCGGCGGCCCCGCTGCCTTCCTCAAGCGCGCCTTCGACGGCGCCGGCCTCGGCGCGCTGCACGGGCGGCTGGAGGATCTGGTGGGCGGCGCGGTGGGCCGCGCGGATCGCAAGGTGCGCGACGCGCTCTCGCCGGTGCAGGACCTGGTCCGCTCGGCGCAGCGGACCATCGACGACTGGAAGGGCGACCTCGACCCGCAGGCGGTGAGCGAGGTCGAGGCGGCGCTCAAGCTCGTCGAGCGCGGCTGCTTCTACCCCACGCTGATCCTGCCGCCGATGGCCTGGAGCTACCACGACGTCTTCCCGGAGAAGTACTTCCCCCGCGCCTCCGCGATCATCGTGCCCTTGAACGACCACCACGAGCTCGATCCCCTCGCGCTGGTCGGGCGCCTCGAGGAGCTCCGCTACCTGTTCCGCAGCTTCCCCGAGCTCTTCGAGCTGGCCTGCCGGAGCATGCTGCTGGTCCTCAACTCGCCGCACAACCCCACCGGGATCGTCTATCGCCGCGAGACCGTCCTCGTGCTCCTCAAGATCGCCTCCGAGTACGGCCTCACGGTCGTCGACGACAACGCGTACCACAAGGTGATCTTCGGCTGGCACAAGGCCCGCGAGGGCGACGCCTGCGTGGCCCAGCTCTACGAGAAGCACCGTCGCTCCTTCACCCGGCCCGTCCGGCTCCACACGACCTCCGGCACCACCAAGGGCCTGCAGGG
>JAKLHH010000066.1 GCA_022710245.1 Myxococcota bacterium | reverse complement strand
AACAACGAGCTCTACCGGCGCCTCGGCCACGCCTGGTGGGACGAGGACGTGGGCGAGTTCAGCACGCTCCGCTTCTGGATCAACCCGGTGCGGCTGCGCTTCATCACGCGGGTGCTGGCGCGACAGCGGGCCCCCGAGGGCGGCGGGCGCGGCGCGCTGCTGGATGTGGGCTGCGGAGGCGGGCTGCTCGCCGAGGAGCTCGCCCGCGCCGGGCTCGAGGTGACCGGCATCGACCCGGCGCCGGAGAGCATCGCGACGGCGCGGGCGCACGCGGCGGCCTCGGGGCTCCGCATCGAGTACCGGATCGGCGCGGGCGAGCGCCTGCCCTTCCAGGACCGCTCCTTCGACCACGTGGCCTGCTGCGATGTCCTCGAGCACGTCGACGACGTCGAGCGGGTGATCGCCGAGGTGGCGCGGGTGCTCCGGCCCGGCGGCCTCTTCTTCTACGACACCATCAACCGGACGTGGATCAGCAAGCTGGTGATCATCAAGGTCATGCAGGAGTGGCGGTGGACCGCCTTCGCGGAGCCCCGCTCGCACGTCTGGGAGAAGTTCATCAAGCCCGAGGAGCTCGCCGCGCTCTTCGCGCGGCACGGCCTGGAGCGCGGCGAGGAGCGCGGCATCCTCTCGCGGCGCAGCCCGCTCGGCGCGCTCCACGACCTCTGGCGGCGCCGGCGGGGCGCGCTGAGCTTCAAGGAGCTCGGGCGACGGCTCGACTTCGGCGAGAGCGCGCACCTCGACGCGTCCTATATGGGCTGGGCGAGGAGGCGGCGCTGAGCGGCTCGAGACGTCAACCATGGGCTGGGCGAGGAGGCGGCGCTGAGCGGCTCGACGCGTCAACCATGGGCTGGGCGAGGAGGCGCGGATGAGACGACGTGAGGTGAGCGGATGAGACGACGTGAGGTGAGCGTCGCCCTCGACTGGCTGCTCCTCGGCGCCGGGATCGCGCTGTTCGCGACCGGGCTCGTGCTGCTGCTCTGCTTCCACATGGGGCGCGGCGCCTTCGCGAGGGAGGCGCTCGGGGTCGGGAAGCTCGTCTGGCTCAACGTGCACCGCCTGGCGGCGGTGGTGGTGGCGGCGGGGGTGGGGACCCACGTCGGGCTCCACTGGCGAGCAGTCAAGGGGCGGCTCGTGCGCCTCGTCGGGCGCCGAGGTCAGCGGCGGTTCGACGTCGAGCTGGTCCTGTACCTGGTGTTCGGCGTCGCGGCGGTCACCGGGCTCGCGGCCTGGCTGATCGTCGAGGGCTCGTCGCCGCTCCTCGGGCCGGCGGTGGCGGGCGTCGCGAGCGGCGGGCGGCATCGCTGGATCGATGTGCACCATGTGTCGTCGCTGGTCTCGCTGGCGCTGGTCGTGCACCACGTCGGGCATCGCTGGCGGGGGATGCTGGGCCGCGCGCGGCGGGCGGCGTAGGAGACGGCGAGATGGGACGAGACGCTGGCTGCTTCACCAGCGCAGCCGCGTCAGACGCCGGCCTTCACCAGCGCAGCCGCGTCAGGCGCCACAGGTAGCGCGCCCAGCCGGGGGCGGTGGCGAGCTTCGAGAGGGTGAGCGTCTTGATGCGGCGGTCGAGCCACTCGCGGTCGAGGCCCGGCGCCAGGTAGAAGGTCGGCTCCAGCAGCTCGTCGTCCTCGGCGATCACGCCGTCGGCGACGGCCTGCGCCCGGAGCGGCGCCTGCGGGTAGATGCGCACCCCGTAGCCGGCCTGCAGCATGATCGGCCGGAGGCGCCGGGCGAAGGCGATCGTGCGCTCCACGGTCTCCACCGTCTCGCCGGGACAGCCGAACATCAGCTGCGGCATGTAGAGCACGTGGTGCCGCTCGAAGAGCTCGAAGGCGCGCGCCACGTCGGCCGCGGTGAAGGGGCGCGTGCTCCGCCGAAGCACCTCGTCGTCGAAGGAGCCGACCAGCGTGGTCACCACCGTGCACCCGGCGCGCACCATCAGGCGGCAGAGCTCGTCGTCGAGGTCGGCGGTGGGCTCGACCACCGCCGCGAAGCCCACCTTCAGCCCCGAGCGGATGAGCGCCTCGCAGACCTGCTTGGCCCAGCCCGCCGGCTGGTTGAAGCAGGCGTCGATCAGCATGTACTCGCAGCGGGTGAGCCGGTAGTCCTTCGCGTCCCGCCGCACGTTGTCGACGATCGCCTCCGGCTCGCGCGCCCGGAACGAGGGGCCCGAGGTCCAGTGCGCGTCGCAGAACGCACACTGGTGCGCGCAGCCGCTCTTGGTCACCAGGCCGTGCGCCATGTAGGGGCGCTGGTACTTGGCGACGTCGATCACGCTCCAGTCGATGCCGCGGTCGTGGCCCGAGAGGTCGAGCGGGTTGCGGCGGAGGGCGTCGCTACTGTTCTTGGTCGCGGCAGCTTCGCCCGACCGCCCGACCTGGGCGGCGCCGCTGTTGCTGGTCGCGGCAGCTTCGCCCGACCGCCCGACCTGGGCGGCGCCGCTCCGGTCGCGCCAGATCAGCCCGGCCGCCGTGAAGCTCGTCGCCCCGGCCTGCAGCTCCTCGAGGAACACCGGGAAGCTCGCCTCGCCCTGACCGGCCATCGCGTAGGTGGCGCCGGTGCGGCGAAAGAGCGCCTCGGGGGCAGCCGTCACCGCCGGGCCGCCGATGATGGTCGGCGCCGCGCGGTTCGCCATCCCGACCCAGCGCACGTGGTCGGGCACGAAGCTCCGCGGCGAGGCCATGTCGGCGTTGTCGAGGTTGCGCAGCGTGAAGCCGACGAGGTCGGGCTTGCACTCGTCGAGGGCGCGCTGCAGCACGGCGTCGGGAGCCTCCTCGAACATCAGGTCGACCAGCCGCACGCGGTGGCCCGCCTCGCGGGCGGCGCGCGCGATCATGGAGAGGCCCGCCGGCTGCGGCCACAGGGTGGTGTAGGGGTTCGCGTAGACAAGGAGGAGGTTCATGACGAGCTCCTTCCGCGAGGGATCGTGAAGACCACGCCCGCTATCCTACTCAGGCGGGACAGCAGCGGCAGCGACAATCAACCGGTCGATGGAGCGGCCGTGCTCGCAATGGGTGGGGCCTCACGAGGCGACGCGCGTGCGCGCTACCTCGCGCGGGCGGCAGCGGCGGTCAGCGTCCCCAGCCGGTCGGGGTGCGCGACCCAGACCTGGCGCTGGCCGCGCTCCAGCGCGCGCACGAAGGCGGGGTGCTTGTCGAGGCTGGCCGGGCTGTACCAGCCGTCCGTCATCACCGCGCCGCCGCGCCGGAGCGCGCGCGCGATCTGGTGCATCCCCGCCCGGTGCTGATCGTTCGAGCCGCCGTAGAGCTTCAGGTAATGGAGCACGTTGGTGCAGACCACCAGGTCCATGCTGTGCCTGGCCCCCGGTGACTCGCGGGTGATGTCCTGCTTGAGGAAGCGGATCTGGCGGCGGTCGCCCGCCTTGCCCTCGAGGCGGCCACCGTTCACCTGGTCGTCGATCTGCCAGGTGCGGTTCTTGATGCGGTAGTCGAACGCCGCCACCCCGCCGGGGACGCTGACGCCGCGCACGTCGAGCATGTGGCCCATCAGCTGCAGCACCTTGCCCGCCTTCGCCAGCGCGTCGAGGCGGCGCGGGTCGGCCTCGCCGGTGAGGCCGCGCTCGAGCTCGCGGATCTCGGCGGCCGCTTGCCGGCCGACGCCCTTGCCGAGCTCGGCGAGGAGGAGCGGCGACTTGCCCTGGTGCACCACCTCGGTCTCCCCGAAGCGGACGCGGCGGCCCTCGCGCCTCGGGCGCTGCAGGTGGTCCGTCGCGGTGATCTGCACCTTGAGCCGGTCGAGGTACTCGCGCATCTCCGGGCGCGTGCGGCGGAGACGGTTCATCGCCTCCTCGACGCCGGCGGCCAGGAAGAAGGTCTGCGAGGCGTCCTCGAAGCCCGCGTGCCAGACGCGGAGCACCGGCGCGGCCTCGCCGCTCCGGCGATCGGCCTCGAAGCGCTGCGCGATCAGCGCGGGGAGCTTGTGGTAGACGAGGTCGAGGTGCGCCTGCGGCGAGCCGGTCCACCACTGCGGGTGCCCGCCCGGCAGGCGGTCGCCCTGGGCCGCCAGCTTGCCTGCTCCCGCCTGGCCGGGGGCGAGGCGGAGCGCGCGCCAGCTCCCCTCGAAGCGGATCGGCACCGCGAGGAGCGGCGCCAGGTCGACGCCGAGGCGGCGGGCCTGGCGCTGGGCGGCGAGCAGCGCGGCGCGCGCCCGGCCACGGTCGCCATACTGCTCCCAGAGCTTCGCCCCGTAGATCGCGCGCACCAGCGCAGCGCCCTTCTCGCCCATCACGCCGGTGGGATCCTGCGCGGCCTGCAGCACCGCGGCGATGCGAGCCTGATCGTTGCGCGCGAAGTGGTGCTGCTTGAAGGCGGCGAAGCCCTCCTGCGAGAGCCCGAGGAGCTCCACCGCGCGGGTCATGTACTGATCCAGGGGGAGCCCCTGCTTCACCGCGTCCACGGCGACCTTCGCCTTCTCGGCCACCCAGACCACGTCGCTCGCGGGCAGTCCGCGCGGCCAGCTCGCGCTGCGGAGCTCGCCGCCGAGGGTGCCGAGCTTCGCCTGCGGCGTCCGCTGGACCCGCTGGTGGAGCGCGAGCACCGAGGCCTCGAACGTGGTGGCCTGCCGCTCCAGCTCGCCAGCCGCCTCTGCGCGCGCCAGGCGGGGCAGGAGCGTGAGGTTCACCACGACGGCGACGAGGGCGAGCGCGGATCGGGTCAGCATGGCTCCCGACATTGCACGAGGCGTTCCAGCACCAACTGCCGGAGACTGCAGGCGTCGGACGGGACGGCTGGGTGGGGCGCTGGCCAGTGCCCTGGCTACGTGGCCAGTGTCGTGGCCACGTGCATGGGTGCGCGGCGTGACGCGTCGGAGCCGGCCCCGACCTGCACTGGCCGAGCAGGGGAACGGCGAGCTCCTGGATCCACACCAGGGGCCTCGCGAACCCTGAAGATCGGTCGCAGCGCGCTGCTTTCCGTTGTGCCCACCGCGACGCTTCATTACCCTCGAACGCACTCCACCTGCGTGGTCGCGGGACCCTGTGCAGGATATCTGCACACCGCCGGGCCACGATCGGCAAGCAAGGGACACGCGCGAGGAGAGGGGAGCTGCCGTGAAGCGAGAAGCGACGCCGTCACCGCTGGGACAGACGCTCGCGCGGGCCCTCGCCGGGCTCCGCGCCGCGCTCCACGACCCGTTCGCGGCCATCTGCGTGCTGGTGCCCGCCGGACCGAACAGCGTCCTCGCGCGCCGCACGCTGGCGGGGCAGGGGGCGCAGCTCCGGGTCTGGTTCGAGACCCCCGAGGGGCTCCTCCACGAGCAGGTCCCGGCGCGCTTCTGGAGCGGCGAGCTCGGCGGCGAGACGCCCGGCTGGAGGCGCGCCACGGTGGCGGCCGCGGTCGCGCGGCTCGGCGCGGCCGGAGCGCTGGGGCGCTTCGCCGAGGTGCTGGGCCGGCCCGGCTGGAGGCAGCCCCTCGCCTCCGCACTCGAGCGGCTCGAGGGGCACACGCTGAGCGCGGCCTGCCTCGCGGCGCTCGCGGCGGACGCGAGCTGCCCCGAGCACCTGCGGGAGCGCGCGGGGATCCTCGCGGCGCTCCTCGGCGCGCTCGACGAGGCGCGCGCGACCGACCGGATCGCGGCGCCGGGTGCGCTCGCGGCCGCGGCCACCGCGGCCATCGGCGGGCGCGAGGGCGTCGGCGCCAGCCTCGCGCGCGGCGCGGTGGTCCTCGGGGACCGCGAGCTGCCGCTCACCCTCTTCAGCTTCCTCGAGCGCTGGCTCGCGGCGCCCGACCGCGAGGTGGTGCGCATCGTGCCGCCGGGCATGGGCGGGCTGCCGCTCGCGCCCCTCGGGCTCGCGGCGGCGGCGGGGCGGTGCGAGGTGCTCGAGGTCCCGGTCCAGGCCGACCTCCCCGAGGAGCTCGGCGCGCTCCTCGCGCGGCTCTTCCGCGGCGAGAGCGGGAGCCCAGCGCCCGACGACGGCTCGGTCGCCCTCGCGCGCACGCCCGACGACGTCCGCGAGTGCGTCGAGTGCGTCCGCGAGGTGCAGCGCGCCATCGCCGGCGGCGTCGCCCTCGATCGCATCGCCATCGTGCTCCCCGACGCGAGGCAGGCGACCGCTCTCGAGGAGGCGCTGGAGCGGGCCGAGCTCCCCTGCACCTTCCTGGTCGGCCGCCCCGCGAGCGGGCTCCCCGCGGCGAGGCTCCTCCGCGTCGTCCTCGCGCTCGCCTGCGGCGACGCCACGCCCGCCCGGCTCTACGAGCTCCTCACCCACCCGGCGCTCGGCCTCCGCGGCGCGCTCGGGCCCGACGCGATCAAGGGCAAGGGCCGCTGGCGCCGGCTGCTCGGCAAGCTCGCCCTCGCGCGCGGGCTCGATCGCATCGCGGCGGGCATCGAGCGGCTGGAGCTCTCCGAGGCGCTCGACGGCGAGGACCGCGAGCGCGAGCTCGCCGCCCGCGCCTCGCTGGTCGGCGCCATCCGCGCCGTCGAGGAGGCGCTCGGCCCGCTCCTCGAGCGCGGCCCCCTCGGGGCGCACGCGCGCGCCTGGGGCGCCTTCCTGCAGCGCTTCGCCCGCCGCTCCGAGCCGCGCGGCCGGCTGCTCGCGCTGCTCGAGCCGATCGCCGCCGCCAGCTCTGGCCCCGAGCTCGGCGCCCTCGAGGCGCGGGACGAGCTGGACGCGCTCCTCGAGCGCGAGGTCGTGCGCGGGAACCTGGCGGAGCGCTCGATCCGCGTGCTGCCGCCGATGTCTCTCGTCGGCGGCGAGCATGACGTCGTCTGCCTGCTCGGGCTCACCGAGGGGCGCTTCCCGGCCGCCGCCCACGAGGACGCCATCCTCCCCGACGAGCTCCTCGCCCTGCTCGGCGCGCGCCTGAGCCGCGCGCTCCCGCTCTCGCGCGAGCACGAGGCGCTCGAGCGGCGCCGCCTGGCCGCCGCCGCCGGAGCGGCGCGCCGGAGGCTCTGGCTCAGCGTCCCCGTCCTCGACTTCGAGACCGAGAGGCCCGCGCTCCCCTCGAGCCTCGCGCTCGAGGTGCTCTCCGCCCTCCTCGGCCGCCGCGCCCGCTACGGCGACCTCGAGGCGCGCGTCGCGAGCAGCGGCGGGGGCGCCGGGCCCG
Source organism: Myxococcota bacterium (assembly GCA_022710245.1). The sequence goes on along the minus strand of JAKLHH010000066.1, from coordinate 6,673 downwards.
CGGTGCTCCGCGCCGGCAGTCGCGCGCGCTCGTACCCGCCCGATCCCGAGGACGCGGTCGGCGGGCTCGAGCACCTGGTCGCGCGGCTCGCCGCGACGGCGCGCCTCGCGGAGCATGCGCGTGCAGGGGGGAAGGCGCGGGCGCTCGCGGCGCTCGCCTCGCACCTCGTCTCGCGAGGCGTGCTGCGCCTCCACCGCTCGATGTTCCGCGCGCAGAGCGGCGAGCTCGACGCCTGGTCGGGGCTGGTGCGGCCGGACCTCCTGCCCGCGCCGGGCCTCGACGGCGAGCCCATCTCCCTCGCCGCGCTCTGCACCCTCCTCGAGGCGCCGGGGGAGTTCTTCTTCCGCCACATGCTGCGGGCGTGGGGCCCGCCGTCCCTGCGGCCCTGGCAGCCGCCGCTCGAGCGGCGCGCGCTCGAGGAGCAGCTCGCCGCCGTCGCGAGCGAGACCACCGCGCCCGCCGGCGAGGTGGAGCGCGCGCTGGTGGGCGGCGTCCTCGAGGGGCTCGAGGCCGCGCGGGAGCTCGGCGCCTTCGACCAGCCGGCGCTCGATCAGGCGAGGCCCATGGTCGAGACGATCGGCCGCGAGCTCGCCGCGAACGAGGACGCGCACGGCTTCTGCCGCAGGCCGGCCTGCGAGGGGGCGCTCGTCGTCGCCGAGGGGCTCCCCTGGCGGATCGTGCCGCGCGGGCGCCTGGTCGGCGAGGGCGACGACGCGGTCCTCGTCGACGTGGCGGCGAGCGTGGGCAAGAAGCGGCTCGGCGACCGGCCGGACCTCGTGCTCTCCGGCCTCGCGCTCGCCGCGGCCGGCAGCCCGCCGGAGAAGCTCAAGGTCGTGGCGGCGAGCGGCTCGGAGGGCAACGCCCCCTTCGTGCAGCAGGTCGACGCCGTGCTGGAGGCGCTGACCGAGGCCACGACCCGCGCGCGCGCCGGGCGGTTCCCCGTCGGGGACAGCTGGCGCTTCGGGCTGGTCGGGGATCGGCCCGGCGCCAGCGCGCCCGAGGAGGGCGAGGAGGGAGGGGAGCCATGACCACCCGCAGCCGTCGTGGACCCGCCGCGCCGCCTCTGCCCGGACCGGCCGTCGCGCGGTCTGACCCCAGCCGTCGTGGACCGGCCGCGCCGCCGCCTCTGCCCGGACCCGCCGTCGCGGCGTGTGACCCCGACCAGCGCGCACGGGCGCGCGCGCGCGCCGACCTCGGCGCCTCGATGACCCTCAACGCAGGCGCTGGCTCGGGCAAGACCAGCGTCCTCACCGACCGCATCGTCGCCACCCTCGAGAGCGGCGTCGCGCCGGCGAACCTCGCCGCCATCACCTTCACCGAGAAGGCGGCGGGCGAGCTCCTGGCGCGGGTCCGCGATCGCCTGGAGGCGCGCCTCGTCGAGGCGGCCGCGGCGGGCGAGGCGGCCCGCGCCGCGCTCCTGACCGGGGTCCTGGACCGCTTCGGCGAGCTGACCCTCGCCACCATCCACAGCTTCTGCCGCGACATCCTCAGGCGCGAGAGCCTCGAGTCGGGCTTCGCCCCGGAGACCGAGATCGGCGACGAGGGCGCGGAGCGGGAGCGCGTCTCGGTGGAGGTGCGCGCGTGGCTCGCCGCGCTGCGCACGCGCCGGCCCGGGCTCTGGCGCGTCCTCGAGGGGCTCACCTCCTTCTGGTGCCTGCGCACGGCGGCGCAGAGCCTCTACCGCTACCGCCAGCTCCGCGACCACGTCTCGGACGAGCCCTTCGACGCCATCACCGCGCGCGGCGAGCTCCGCGCGCTCTGGGCCGCGATCGGGGAGGCCGGGGAGGCCTGCGCCTGCCCCGAGGAGGACGTGCTCATCCGGGGCAACCGCCGGCTCACGGAGCTGATCGCGCGGGCGGTCGAGGCGGCCGACCCGCAGGACGGCGTCCTCGAGGTGCTCCTCAGCGACACCCCGCCGCGCAGGCGCGGCGGCAAGAAGAAGGACTGGGGCAGCGACCGGCACAGGCAGGCGTACCTCGACGCCCTCGCCGGGGTCACCCCCTGGCGCGAGCGCTGGCGCGAGCGGGCGCACGGCGAGGTCGTCCGCGAGCTCCGCGCGAGCCTCCTGCCGCGGCTCGAGGCGGCGCGGCTCGAGGCGAGCTCCGCCGGCTTCGACGACCTCCTCGCCGACGCGGCGCGCGTGCTCCGCGAGCGCAGGTCCGCGCGCGAGCGCCTCGCCTGCCGCTACCGCGTGGTGCTGATCGACGAGGTGCAGGACACCGACCCGGTGCAGGCCGAGGTCGCGCTCCTCCTCACCCGCGCCCTCGAGGAGACCGGCGCCTGGCACGAGCGGCCGCCCGAGCCGGGGCGGCTCTTCGCGGTCGGCGACCCCAAGCAGTCGATCTATCGCTTCCGCGGCGCCGACGTCACCACCTTCTCGCGCCTCGAGCGCGTGGTCCCCGAGGAGAACCGCGCCTCGCTCTCGCGGAACTTCCGCTCGGTGCCCGGGCTCTGCGCCTGGTTCAACCACGTCTTCGCGGAGCTCCCCGGCTACGAGCCGCAGACCGCGCACCGCGAGCCCGGCCGGCTCGACCCGGTGGTGCTGCTGCAGGCGAGCAGCGCCGTCGACGAGACCGAGGCCGCGCTCCGCTACCTCCACGAGCAGCTGGAGACCGGCGCCCAGATCATCGACCGCGAGAGCGGCCAGCCGAGGCCGCTCGAGCCGCGCGACGTGATGCTGCTCCTGCCGGCCTGGACCCGCGCCGACGGGATCGCCGACCGGCTGCGCGCCTCCGGGCTCGAGTGCATCGTCGAGGGCGGCGACACCTTCTTCTCCCGTGACGAGGTGCGCCTCGGCGTCGCGGCGCTCCGCGCCGTCGTCGAGCCCGCCGACGGCGAGGCCGTGGTCTTCACGCTCCGCGGGCTCTTCGGGATCAGCCTCGAGGCGCTCGCCGAGCACGTGGCCGCGCAGGGGAGCTTCCGCTACACGCTCCCGTCCCCGCCGCCCGGGGCCGTCGCGGACGCGCTCGCCGTCCTCCTGCGCCTGCACCGGCGCAGCGGCGCCGCGGGGCTGACCCTCCTCCTCGACGAGCTCCTCGCGGCCACGCGCGCTCCGGCGGTCTGGAGCCTGCTCCCCGACGGGGACGCGCGGCTCGCGAACCTCGACAAGCTGCGCGCGCTGGTGCGCGCGGCCGAGGAGCGGACCACGAGCCCGCTCGGCGCCCTCGAGGAGCTCCGGCGAGTGGAGCGCGAGGTCAAGGACAAGGACCTCGATCGCATCGACGACGACGGGAACGCCATCCGCATCACCTCGCTCTTCAAGGCCAAGGGCCTCGAGGCGCCGCTGGTCGTGCTGCTCCACGCGCGGCGCGCCGTCAGCGGCGTGACGACGGTCGTCGACGAGGCGGGCGGCACCCTCGCGGTCACGCTCGGCGGGCTCCGGCCGCCGGGCTGGGAGGCGGCCGCGGAGCGCGAGCGGGGGCTCCAGCGCGACGAGCGGCGGCGCTGGACCTACGTGGCGGCCACGCGGGCGCGCGATCAGCTCGTGGTCTGCCGCCCGCCCGGGGGCGCGGCGCCCGCCGGGGGAGGCGACGAGGACGGACCGAGGGAGGACCTCAGGGATCTGCTGGCGGAGGAGCTCGACCCGCGCGGCCTGCCGCCGTCCGAGGGGCTCGTCGACCGTGAGCTGGTCGAGCTCACCGAGGGGGTCCGCGTGCGGGTGCGCCTCGGCGACGGGCTGCCGCCGGTGGAGCGCCCGGCCGAGACCTACCCGGGCCGCGACGCGGAGGTCGATGCGCTCCTCGCCCGGCCGCCCGCGACCGGTGACCCGGACGGCGAGGCGCGCGCGGCGGCGCAGGGCAAGCGGGTGCGCGCGGCGACGCGGCGCTGCCTGCGCTGGCGGGCGGCCTCGCAGGCGGACAGGCCCGTCCGCTGGACGCCGGGCCCGCCGGTGGAGGGCGCGCGCGTGGAGAGCGTCGGCACGCGGGGCGGGCAGGTGGTCCACGCGGTGATGGAGCGGCTCGATCTCTCGCGGCCGCGCGCCGAGCTCCTCGAGGTCGCGGCGGAGCTCTGCGACCTCCTCGCGCGCCAGGCCGGCCTCCCCGAGGGCAAGCGCGAGGCGTGCGGGCGCATCGTCGCGCGCATCCTCGCCAACCCGCTCCTCGAGAAGGCCCGGCGAGCGCCCGAGCGCTGGCACGAGGTGCCGTTCACCTACGAGGCGCGGGCGGGCTCGATCATCTCCGGGACCATCGACCTCTGCTTCCCCGTCGACGCGACGCGCGAGCGCTGGGTGGTCTTCGACTGGAAGTCGCGCGTGCCGCCGAAGGAAGACCCGCTCCACGCCCACTACCGCGAGCAGCTCAAGCGCTACGCCGAGGCGCTGCTGAAGAGCCTGGGCACGGCGGTCGAGGTCGAGACCGAGATCGTCGGCCCGCACCCCGAGCTCGGCGACGTCGCGGTCACCGCCGACGAGGTGCTGCTCGACGTGCGCGGCGACCTGCGGGCGCCCCTCGGCGAGCTCCTCGAGCGCGGCGCGCCGATGCCGCGAGTGGGCCTGGACGTGGGCGAGCCCGCGCTCACCGTCGAGCTCGCCTGGGAGCAGCAGCGCCTCGCCATCGCCCCCGACCTCGCCGAGGAGGAGCGGGTCGCGCTGGCGGCGCAGGGCTGGACCGTCCGCGCGCGGCTCGAGGTCGAGGAGGCGGCGGGGCTCCTCGGGCTCGCGGCGGTGGTCGGGGAGGCGGCGGAGGCGGAGGAGGAGGACGGTTAGCTCGCCCCGCGACCTCTCGCGCGCAGCCCCGCAACCTCTCGCGCCGGCGCTCGATAACTGGGCATGGCGCGCGAGAACGAGACCCCCGAGTACCTCGCTGTCCTCGAGAACCTGAAGCACCAGCTGCGTGCGGCGCAGCTCCGTGCCGTGCGGTCCGTCAACCAGGAGCTCGTGCTCCTCTACTGGCGCCTCGGCCGCGAGATCCTCGCCCGCCAGCGGGAGCTCGGCTGGGGGGCGAAGGTCATCGATCGGCTCTCGGCGGACCTCCGCAAGGCGTTCCCGGGGATGCGTGGGCTCTCGGCGAGAAACCTTAAGTACATGAGGCGGTTTGCTGAATTCTGGTGCGACGACGCAGTTGTGCAGCCACTGGCTGCACAATTGCCGTGGTCCCACTGGTGCGTGCTCCTCGACAAGGCGGCCGGGTCGGAGGCACGGCTCTTCTATGGCGTGAAGGCGGTGGAGCATGGCTGGTCGCGGCGTGCGCTGGCTCGTCAGATCGACCAGGACCTCTTTCATCGCCAGGGCCGGGCCATCACCAACTTCCACGCGGCGCTCCCGTCGCCGCGGTCCCAGCTTGCCCACCAGGCGCTCAAGGACCCCTACATCTTCGACTTCCTCGAGCTCGGCGAGGAGGCCGAGGAGCGTGAGCTCGAGGAAGCCATGGTGCGGCAGCTCCAGGCCACGCTGCAGGAGCTGGGCCTCGGCTTCGCGTTCGTGGGGCGGCAGGTGCGCCTCGAGGTGGGCGGCGACGAGTTCTTCCTCGACCTCCTCTTCTATCACCTCAAGCTCCACTGCTACGTCGTCGTCGAGCTCAAGGTGCGCGAGCTCCAGCCCGAGCACACGGGCAAGCTCAACTTCTACCTCTCCGCCGTCGACGACCTGATCCGCGATCCCGCGGTCGACGGGCCGACCATCGGTCTGCTCCTCTGCCGGTCGAAGAACCGCGTCGTCGCGGAGTACGCGCTCCGGGACCTGCACAAGCCGATCGGAGTGGCCGAGCTGCAGCTGACCCGCCTGCTGCCGGACGCGCTCAGGAACAGGCTCCCTGCCGTCGATGCCCTCGAGGAGGAGCTCGAGGCGATGGTCGCCAGGCGCAAGGACCCGGTGGCGTAGCGCGAATGATGGAGGCCGGCGGATGGCGGCGCGAAGCGGTGGGCCGGCGCTGGGGGCGCCGCGAAAGGGTGGGCCGGGGTCTGTGGCTGGTGGACAGATCGCGGACGCCTCTGGCAAGGTGGATGGGACACTGCGCGGGGGAGGACGAATGAGCACCAGCACCGAGGGCACCGCCTACGAGATCGCGCTCGCGCAGACCTTCCAGGCCTCGATCGCGGACCTGCCGGCCTCGCACCAGGCCGCGGTCCTCGAGGCCATCGGCAAGCTCCAGCGCGGGCACGGCTCGGTGCGGGTGCACGCGCTGACGGGGCTGCCCTGGGTCAGCTTCTGCGTGAACCGGGACGCGGTGCGCATCATCTGCCAGCGCGAGGGCTCGACGCTCCTGCTCGCCTGGGTCGCCCCGCACGAGGCCGCCTACCGCTGGGCCGAGCGCCACCAGCCGTGCCGCTTCGGCAACGTGATCCGCCTCGTCACCGTCCCCGTCGAGGGGCAACCGGCGCCGGCGCCGCCAGCCGGCGCGGCGGGCGAGGCAGCCCCTGGCCCGCTCGCCGAGGTGCGGGACCGCGTCTTCCAGCGCTTCGAGGTGACGCCGAAGCTGGGCGGCGTGCTCCGCGCGCTGCCCGACGAGGACACGCTCCTCGACCTCTGCGCCCGCCTCGAGCACCCGCTCGCCGAGGCGCTGCTCTCGCTCGCCGCCGATCCGGACGGGCTCGCCGAGATCGTCACGCGCTACGAGGCGGCCCGCAAGGGCGAGGGCGGCAGCCTCGCCGAGGCGGTCAAGGCGCCGGTCAACGCGGAGCGCGTCTGGCTCGTCCCGCCCGAGCAGCAGGCGGTCGAGGCGGCGCTCGCGGCCGG
>JAKLHH010000659.1 GCA_022710245.1 Myxococcota bacterium | reverse complement strand
GCCCGGCGAATGGCGCGGCGGTGAGGCGATCACGAAGCCAGGCAGGGCAGACCCGAGTCCCGGCGAGCGCGTCAGCCCCGCGTCAGCTCGATCAGCGTGATCTCCGGCGGCACCAGGAAGCGGAAGGGCAGGATGGTGAGCCCGATGCCGGCCGAGACGTAGACCGGGAAGCGCGGTCCGGCCACCAGCCCCTGCGCGTACTTCACCCCGTAGCTCGAGGGGACGATGCGCGCGCGGACGCCGGGGATGCGCACCTGGCCGCCGTGCGTGTGGCCGGCGAGCATCAGGTCGATCCGGTGCGGCGAGCGCCTCGCCTCGCCGCTCTCCGCGAAGTCCGGGTTGTGGCTGAGGAGCAGCCTCGGGGCCGCCGGGTCGACCCCACCGAGCGCCGCGTCGAGGTCGTGGCGTCCCTCCCAGAGGTCGCCGATGCCGGCCACGCAGAGCCCGCCGCCCGCCGGCGGCTCCTCGGTGACCCCGCGGGAGGAGATCCAGACGTGAGTGTTCTCGATCACCCGCGCGCCGGCGGCGCGCAGCATCGCGCGCGACCGCTCGGCGCCCTCCCAGTGGTCGTGGTTGCCGAGGACGGCGAGCGCGCCCCAGCGGCTCCGCAGCCGGGCGAGGAGCGCGCCGACCCGCGGGATGTACGCGTGCGAGCCGTGGATGTAGTCGCCGGTGAGGAGGACCAGATCGACCCGCAGCTCGTTCACCCGCTCGATGACGCGCGCGAGGTAGCTCGACGGGCAGTACGGTCCGAGGTGCAGATCGGTGAGCTGCACGACCCGCAGCCGGTCGAGCGCCGCGGGGAGCCCGCGGAGCGGCAGCCGCAGCCGTCGCAGCCGCGGCCAGCGCGGCTCGACGAAGGTCGCGTAGACGCCGAGGAGCCCGAGGCCGCCGGCGAGCCCCCAGCCCGCCGCGCGGCGCAGCGCGGCCCGCCGGCCAGTCGGTCGCGGCCCCGCGGCAGCGCGCGCGCGGCGGCGCTGCACCCACCAGGCGAGGAGCCCGGCGCAGAGCGCGGACGTCCCGCCGACCAGCGCCAGCACGCCGGGGTAGGTGTTGGGCGACAGGCGCCGACCGAGGAGGTGCCCTGCCAGGTGGAGCGCGCGCCAGGTGACGACGCCGGGGAGCGTGATCCCGACCACCACGACGTGCACCGCGGTCAGCGGACCGTCGAGGACGCCGCGCTCGCGCAGCGGCTCGAGCGCCAGCGCGTCGACGAGGTGGAGGGAGAACACCAGGAGCCCGACGGTGGCAGCCCGCACGAGGGGCCGGCGGAGGAGGCTGCGCGCGCCGGGGCTCATGCCCGCCATCGTAGCGCAAGTCCGGCGAGAGTGGGACGTGACACGGCGGCCATCGCGACCTGGTGAGGCCGACTCCGGGAGCCCTGGACAGGCGAGGTAGAAAGCCGCGGCCGGCCCGTATCTCTCCTTGCCTGCGGACTGCCACCAGGCCAAGCTGACCCAAGGCAAGGAGCCCCATGAAGCCCTCCGAGCTGATCCGTGTCCTCGAGGACCCGTCCGCGCCGTCGCTGACCCAGCACGACGAGGGCAGCCTCGCGCTCCTCACCCTCCTCGCGCATGTCTACTTCGCCGACGGCCACGTCGACGAGGGCGAGCTCGTGCAGCTCCGCCGGCTGACCAGCGCCGAGGACGTGCAGGCGCGGCTCGCCGAGCTGGCCGCGGCGCCGCTCGACCTCGATCGCCTGGCCGCGCTCTACCCGGACCCGCAGGACCGGGATGACATCATCACCCTCGCCGAGCACGCGGTCTGGGGCGACGACGAGGTCGATGGCGCGGAGTGGGACCTGATCGATCAGCTGGTGGAGAAGCTGGGCGTCGTCCGCGAGTAGCCAGTGGGCTTCGACGTCTCCCTGCACCTGATCGACCCCGAGCTGGTGCGCGGCGCGCTCCTCCCCGCGTTGCTGGCGGGCGCGCCGCCGCCGCCGAGCCCCTTCGACGAGCTGGAGGGTGCGCGCGAGCGCTGGGCAGCAGCGCGCGCCGAGGTGCTGGAGGCGCCGCCACGCCGCGCGGCCGCAGCCGCCTGCCGCCTGGTCGTCGAGTGGAGCGCCGAGAGCCTGCCCTTCGTCTGGCTGCGGAACTTCGGGCTGACCTGCGAGCCCCTCCGCATGGAGCGAGAGCTCACGCCGGCGCCGGACCTCGGCCTCGGCTCACCGCGGCCGCTCTTCGCGCCGCTGGTCGCGCGGCGTCGCGGCCTCGCCCGCGCCTTCCCCGCGGCCCTGACCGGCGACTCGCCGACCGGGGGCTACAGCGAGCGCCCGCAGGCGCCCCGCTCCTACTACGAGCAGCTCCCGCCGGCGCTGCGGGCCCGGGTCGTGCCAGTCCTCGCCGTCGTGCGCGCGGCCCAGCGGCACCGCCTCGCGATCTTCGAGGCGACCGACCTCCTCCGCACGCTGACGCCCCCTCGCGCCGAGCTCCTGGCCTGGCCGGGGCTGGCGCGCTTCGGCCTCGAGGGAGCGCCGCTCACCGACGAGGAGTGGCGGTCCGTCATGGAGGCGGCCTCGCGCTTCACCAGCGGCGATCGCCACGATCTCCTCGACCGGGCCGCCGAGCTCGACCCCGCGACCCGGGCGCCGCTCCTCGACGAGCTGCAGCGCGTCTTCGGGTTCCGCGCCGACGAGCTGGCCGAGCGCCGCGAGCGCCTCGGGCTCCTCTCCGCGGCGAGCGCGCCCGGCCTCCCGCTGGAGGCGGAGCACCTCGTCCACGCCCAGCTCGGCGTGGTCCGCAACCGCGGCGTCGAGGTGCGGACCGTCGCCGGCGCGCAGCACCGCTTCCTCGCGGTCGAGGCGCTCGCGAGCGGGCGGCAGCTGCTGGTGCCGCTGCCGCTCGCGCCGGGGGGCGCGCCGACGGCTGCCGCCCTACCGCTGCGCGCGCTCCTGCCCCGCGACGAGGCCGCGGCGCTCCTCGCCTCGATCGAGGCTGGCCCTGACCTGGGGCCGTTCGCCGCGCTCACCTGGAACCGGCGGCACCACGCGCTGCAAGCCGCGCTCACGTCGGGAGAGGCAGGGGAGGTCGCCGGCGCGCTGCGCTGCCTCGCGGCCATGCGGCGCGAGCGTGAGCTCAGCTTCGGCGACCGAGCGCTCCTGGCGCAGGCTCGCGCGGTCCTCGCGCCCGAGCTGGCGCTCGCGCTCGGGCTCGAGCCCGGAGCGCTGGCCCAGCGGATCGACGCAGCGCTCGGCGGCGGCCAGCACGGATGACGCCGCTCCAGGTGGCCGGGCTCGCTAGGGCCCCGTGTAGTGGAAGATCTTCGCCCCGCTGGTGACGAAGACATCCGTCGCCGAGCTCCCCCAGATGCCGCCCAGCTTCGGTCCGACCGGGAACGGCTGCTTGCTCCAGCTGCTGCCGTCGTAGTGGAAGACCGCCTCACCCGCCTTGAAGATCGGGTCGCCGACGGCCCAGACGTCCTTCCCCGAGCTGCCCCAGATCCCGTAGAAGTAGGTCAGCGTCGGCGGCGTCACGGCGGTCCAGGCGGTGCCGTCGTAGTGGAGGATGGTCCCGTCGAGGCCCGCCGCGAAGACGTCCGTCGCCGAGGTGCCCCAGACCGCGTTCAGGTCCGAGGTCGTCACCGAGGTCATCTTGCTGAAGCTGGTGCCGCTCTTCTTCAGGATGGTGCCCGCCTTGCCGACGACGAAGATCTCGGTCGCGCTGGCGCCCCAGATGGCGAGCAGGTCGGTGGTGACGCCGGTGGTGATCTCGTCCCAGCCGTAGCTCCCGCCGCTGTACTGGATCGAACCGGAGGAGCTGACCGCGTAGAGGGCGTTCGCTGCCGTGCCCCAGATGCCGTGGATGGAGTCGCCGCCGTAGCTGTAGTACTCCGGATCCTCGGCCCACTTGGTCCCGTCGTAGACCAGGATGGTGGCCTCGCCGACGGCCCAGACCTGCTTCGGGCCGAGGCCCCAGACCGCGTAGAGGTCTGCGGGCTTGCTCGTCGGGTTGGTCATCGTCGCCCAGGTCTTGCCATCGTAGTGGACGATGACGCCGCCCGCGCCCACCGCGAAGATGTCGGTGGCGCTCGAGCCCCAGATCCCGTGCAGGATGGCGGTCGTCCCCGACGGCTGCTCCTTCCAGGGCGTCGCCGGAGAGGAGTCCGGTGAGGCCTCGAGGGGGCGCTTGCTGTCGGCGCTGGTGGTGCCCTCGGCGGCGGCCGCCTCGGCCGCAGTGAGGTCGACGCCCGCCTCGACGCCCGGGTGATCCTTGACCCCGGTGTCGCGCGCCGGGTCGTTGGAGGAGCAGCCGCCGAGGACGACGGCCAGACCGAGCAGGAGCGCTGCTGTACGCATGGTTGCCTCCGGATGGCTGAGGTCGTCCGACGGTATCATAGGCGTGGCCGCGCCGCGAGGAGCGCCCCGCGGGCCAGCGCTCCTCACTCCTCGGGGCCGAGCTCCTGCTCGTCCCGAGGGCCGTGCGCGCGACCTCGCACCAGCGCGTCGACGATCGTTCAGTATGGCCGCGGCGCGAGCTTGCGCCGGGCCAGGAGCTGGACTAGGTTTTCCGCCATGCCAAAGATCCACTTCGAGCATCGTCACGCCCTGGCCCCCGAGGAGGCGCGCCGCCGCGTCGGGGAGCTCCTCGAGCAGTTCGGCGCCAAGTACCACTTCACCTCGCGCTGGGACCGCCCTGATCACGCCAGCGTGAGCGGGACCGGCCTCAAGGGCAGCGTCGACCTGCGCGCCGGCGTCGCCGTCTTCGACCTCGACCTCTCGCTGCTGCTGACGCCGATCAAGTCCAAGATCGAGGCCGGCATCAGCGGCGCGGTCAGCGGCGCGCTCGTCTAGCTCCAGCCCCCCCGCGGCTGCTCACTCGACCTCCGGGCTCGCCGCCGGGCGCGCCAGGATCTTCCGCGCCCGCTCGCAGCGGCGTCGGCGACGTCGCACAGGTCCTCCGGGGTGGTGTCGAAGATCGGGTCGAGGCGCTGGCAGGCGGGGCTCGTCCGTCGCGGCTCGCCGAGGAGGAGCAGCAGCGGTCGCAGGTCGGCCACCTCGCCGGGCAATTTCACCCACCCCGCGGCGCGCCGCTGCGGGCTCTCACGCGCTGCTCGCCGCGCCGACCACCCGCGCCTCCGAGAATCCCTGCGACTTTCGCCGCGGGCCTGCGGCAACGCGCTTGCATTCAGGGCGCGACCCGCGCGAGGCCAAGGAGGCAGATGATGCGAGGCTCGGGGAAGACG
>JAKLHH010000658.1 GCA_022710245.1 Myxococcota bacterium | reverse complement strand
GGTCCCCTTGGCGCAGGTGCCGGAGACGCAGCCCTCACCGACGCCGCAGGCGTAGCAGCCCTGCCCGCCCTGGCCGCAGGCGTTCGTGGTGTTCCCGGCCACGCAGACCTCGCCGAGGCAGCACCCGGTGCAGGTGGACGGGCTGCAGCCCCCGACCGGTGGCGACGAGTCGTCGCTGCAGCCGGAGGCCACCAGCAGCAGCGTGACGGCGGAGATCAGGGCGAGGGGGCGACATGCCTTCATGAGTGACTCCCGCGAGTGGCCCGATCGTAGCACAGGTCGGGGGCGGTGGGCGCAGCCGCGCCCTCGCGCACGCGGCTCGGGAAGGCCGAGAAGCCGGCGAAGTAGTCCCGGGTCAGCGAGGGCCGCAGGTCAGCGCCACCCCGTACGCTGCACGAGGAGCTGCACCTCGTGGTAGCCAACCTGGCTGCCCGAGTAGATCACCTTCTTGATCACCGCGAAGCTCGCCTCCTGGTCCGCGGCGATGATCAGCTGGCCGGGGAAGGGCTGACCGGGAGAGCCGAGCAGCCAGTTGTGCTTCTTCACCTCGAGCGCCTCGACCATCTTGTTGATCTTCCAGTCCACGCCGTTCTCCTCGCCGACGATCTCACTGACCGTGGCGACCTCGAAGCCGTCGAGAGTGACCAACCCGTCGCGCCCCCGGCCGATCTCCACGACGGGCGCCCGCACCACCTGTTCGACCCGTTCAGCGAAGGGCAGCGTGAAGGGATAACCCGGGCACGACGCGCTCGTGGCGTTGGACGTGTGGAGCAGGTAGAAGGCCACCACCAGCAGGAGGTCGATGAATGGGGTGAGCTGCAGGGTCGCCGCGACTGGCCTGCGGCGGCGCTGCCTGCGCCTGGCGACGAGGACGAGCATCACGGGTGAGACAAGCCGGCCGCTGGGAGGTTCCGCGCCCTCCTCCGAGGTGAGGCGCGCCCTCGCAGGATCATCGCCCCTCGCGAAGGCGTATCATGTCGACATGATCTCTCCTCGAGCCACGCTCCTCTCCGCCGCGCTCCTCCTCGCCGCGCCGCTCGTCGCCCTGCCCGCCCCCGCCCAGCCGCAGGATCGCGCGCGCTTCGCCGCGGCCATGCGCGGCCTGCGTCCAGGCACCCCCGAGAAGCGGATCCTCGAGGTGCTCGGCAAGCCCGACGATGTCCGCGACCGCACCGATCCGGACGGCATCCCCACCGTCGGCACCTCGCGCATCCTCGGCTGGGGCTGCGACGGGCACCTCGGCTTCCCCACGCTCGGCCAGGTCTACCTCGACGCGCACGGCCGGGCGCAGTACCTCTTCGGCGGCCAGGGGAGCCCGCCGCCCGCGCGCCTGCTCCCCGAGCCCGAGCTGCGACGGCTCCTCCGCCTCCTCGACGGCGCCCCGGCCCTCGACGGCTACCGCTTCGATCCGCTGGCCGTGATCCAGATCGTCAACACCCTCCAGCCGCTCGGCAAGGAGCGCGCCCTCGCGGCCATGCGCGAGTACGTCCGCGTCTCCTCGGCGCACGCGGATCGAGCGCGCGAGGGCCTCTTCGTGATCCTGCGCGTGCTCTTCGAGGTCCCGGGCGATCCAGGACACCACCCTCCCATGTTCGTCGGCGCCCCTGCCCCGCCGGCGCCCTCCGACCCGCGCAGGCTGCCGCGCTTCCCCGTGATCCTCGAGGGCGACGTGCCGCTCCTCGTCGTCTCCGGCTACATGCTCGGCGGGATGCCGCAGCCGGTCTCGCAGCACCTGGATCACTTCGCCAGGGTCGGGCAGCTCCGCGCGCGCCCGCTCCGCCCCGTCGATGATCCGCTCTCGCTCCTCGACCGGATCCGTCGCGCCCCCGCCTGGCCCTACAGCGGCGCCGCGTGCGAGCAGGTGAGCGCGCTCCTCGCCAACCAGCTCCTGCGCGTGACCGCCTCGACCCAGACCCGACCCGCGGACGCCTACGGGCTCCTCATCACCGGCGGGCCGAGCTTCGAGCGCGAGTGGAAGAGCGCGGTCACCGAGGCGCGCAAGCTCGGCGCGCGCTGGAGCGCGGGGCGCGCCTGCTACCTCCGCGCGGACGGCTCGCACGTGCCGCCGGCGACCGCCCTGCTCTACCAGCGCCAGGTCTGGCGCCAGCCCCTCGGCGGCGGCGAGCTCGAGCTCACCGTGCAGCGCCAGGACCCGCGCCGCGTGCAGCTCGAGCTGCGCTGGTCGACGCGGAGCGGGGCGGCCGTGCCGCACGCCACCGCCGTGCTCCTCGTCCCGCAGCCGCGCCGTCAGGTGGCGCGCTTCGTCCTCGGCGCCGCGCCGGGCCCCGTGCGGCCAGGCGAGACCCACGGCTCGGCCAGCGCCGGCGCCGAGCGAACCGTGGTGCAGTCGCGGCTGGTCGAGCTCGCCGATCGCTGGGTGCAGCCGGAGCTCACCGTCTCCGGCGCGACGCGCAGCGGGCCCCGGCTCGATCTCGCCGCCAGCAAGGGCAAGCAGGTGCGGCAGCTCTGTCGCTGACGCGCGGATGATGGGAGGTCCTCGTGCGCGAACGCCTGAGCCGAGCCCTGGCGCTATCGGTCCTGCTGCTGGCCGGCAGCGCACGCGCGGGTGAGCCGCTCGTGCTGCGCCGGCTCACCCTCACCGCCGGCCTCGAGGGAGCCGGCAAGCAGCAGGAGCGCGCGGCCGTGCCCGAGTGGGGTGGGACCGTGGTGACGCGCTCCTTCTCGGCCTGCGATCGCGACCACGTCTGCCGGCGCGTGGTCGAGCACGAGCTCGGCGCTCGCGGCCCGCGCGATCTCTCCCGCTACCTCGCGCGCTGGCGGGCGCACCACCACTGCGCGGTGAAGCTGGTGCGGGACCTGCCGCCGCTGCGCCTCGGCGTCTGGGTCCCGCCGCAGCTCACCTTCGCCGGCAGCTGCGAGGGCGGCGACTTCTTCGTCATCCGCGTCGTCCACCTCGGCGACACGGGCTACGAGCTCCACGCCGACTGGCAGCTGCGGGTCGGCGGCGCGGACGGCTCCCAGCGGCTGCGGCCTGTGCTTCGCGCGCTCCTTTCGGAGATCAAGCTCACCCCGCGCAGCGGGCGCCCCCTGCCTCATCCCGGAGCATCGCCGCCGCGGCCCTGACCGAGTCGCGACGCTGCTCTCGCAGCGCCCGGGCCGTAGTATGATGGGGCGATGCCCAGGCGATGGTGGCTCTCCCTGGTGCTGCTCCTCGCGGGCTGTCACTCGCTGCTTGGCTTCTCCCCCCCCCGTCCGGCTCCGGGCGCGACACCGCCGGAGGGGGCGCCGGCGATCTCGCTGCCGTGGACCGAAGCGATGGTCCTCGGCTCCCCGACCTGATCCCCAACGCGGCCACGTCCGACCAGCTCGCCGGCGACTGCCCGGGCGGTCCGACCACGCTGACGATCGGGGTGGCCGCGCGTCGCGTCCTCGGCCAGGCGGACTTCACGAGCGTCCAGGCGAACCGCGGCGGCGCCGCGAGCGCCGCGACCTTGAGCCGCCCCGTCGGGCTCAGCGTGTTCCAGAACCAGCTCTGGGTCAGCGACGACCACAACAACCGCGTCCTCGCCTACCCTCGCCTGCCCGGCTCCGATGGCGAGGCGGCGCTCTCCCTGATCGGCCAGCCGGACTTCGCCACCACCACGGCCACGGCCGCCGCCACTGGATTCACCACCCCCCAGGGCCTCTGGGTCGACAGCGCCTACCTCGTCGTCGCCGAGTTCTCCAGCAGCCGGATCTCCTTCTGGCCGCACACCGCGACCCAGGCCGCCTTCTGCTGGGGCCAGGCAAGCTGCACCACCGGCGAGGTGAACCAGGGCGGCCTCAGCCTGCGCTCGCTCAACAACCCGGCCTTCGTCATGCGCGCTGGCAGCACCTACCTCACCGCGGACTCCCACAACAACCGGGTGCTCCTCCACGACGCGCTGCAGCTCGGCGATCACCTCCCCGCGAGCCGGGTGGTCGGCCAGCCAGACGGGACCACGAACGCGTCGGGGAGCTCGGACAGCCAGCTCTACTTCCCGCTCGGCATCGCCTCTGACGGGACGCGCCTCGTCATCGTCGACGCGTACAACAACCGGCTGCTCATCTACAACTCGATCCCCACGGCCGACGGGGCCAAGGCCGACCTCGCCTGGGGCAGCTACGGCACCTCCGCGACCCAGCTCGTGAACCCGGTGGGCGCCACGCTCGACGGCAACCGGCTCTTCGTCTCGGACCGCGGCAACCACCGGATCCTGGTCTTCAAGAGCTTGCCCACCAGCCCCTCGCAGCCGGCCGACCTCGTCCTCGGCCAGAGCTCGATGACCGCGGGCTCGAGCAACCAGGGCGGGATTCCGTCGGCGAGCACCCTCAACCAGCCGCACTTCATGCACTGGGACGGCTGCCGGCTCTACGTGGCCGACGCCGAGAACCACCGGGTGCTCATCTACTGACACCGCCACCAGCTCCGTACGTCCACGCCGCCACCCGCCGGGCCCCGCCGGGCCAGACCCTTTGGCGAGCTGATCCGTTGTATGGTCTATTGGCATCCACTCAGGTGACGACATGAACCGCAAGCCCCTCGCAGGACTGACGCCGTGCGTGATGCTGGTGTGCGTGATGCTGGCGGGCTGCCCGACACAACCGAAGACCCCGCCCGGGCTGGACGCCTCGCCCGCCGTGCGCGCCCCTGACGCGGCGCTCAGCAAGGCGCCCGCCACCCGGCCCGCCAGCCTGCCGCGCTCGCGCATGCTGGCGCGCTTCGCCTCGGCGGCGGAGTTCGACACCTACCTGAAGGAGCTGCGCGAGGCCTGGCAGCGGCAGCTGAGCCAGCGCCGATCGCGAGGCGTGGCGGCCAAGGCCGGCGGCGCCGCACCGACCGGCGCGGTGCAGGCCGCCGCCCCCGCCTCCCCCGCGCCGGCCAAGCCGTCAGCCGCGGGACGCGGAGGCGCCGCCGCCAACGACAAGATCACCAACAACCAGGAGGAGGGCGTCGACGAGGGCGACATCGTCAAGGTCTCGGGCGACTTCCTCGTCGTGCTGCGCCGCGGGCGCCTCTTCACCGTGCGCATCGGCCAGGCGGGCGCCCCGCACCTCACCCCCGTCAGCCGCGTCAACGCCTTCCCCCAGGGCGGCTCGCAGGGCACCTGGTACGACGAGATGCTCGCTCACGGCGATCGCATCGTCGTCATCGGCTTCAGCTACCGCGTCGGCGGCACCGAGATCGGCCTCTTCCGCGTCGCG
>JAKLHH010000657.1 GCA_022710245.1 Myxococcota bacterium | reverse complement strand
CGACGGCGCGACGGGGCCGGTCGGAGCAGCCTGGGCGCGGGACTCGGGCGACCGCCGCAGCGAGCCAGCGCTCGAGGCCCGGGCCAGCGGCCCGGTGGGTGGCACCAGGCGACGCGGCACGTCGTCCGCCGGCGACTGCGGCGCGACGGGCGCCGCCGCTTCATCCCGACGCCCCGCGGGCGGTGGTCGGGGCGTCGGTGGCTCTTGCGTCTCATCGCGCGGGGGCAGGACCGGACCGGTGGGCGGAGCAGGAGCCCGGAGGGCCTCCTCGGGGCGCGGGCAGCAGGACGCGGGCACCCAGTCGCAGGACGCGGGCACCCAGTCCAGCGCGCCCTGGGCCAGCGCCGGCTCCGGTCGCTGACCTGGGCTCCGTCCCGGTGTGCGGCCGGTCGGCGCGGGCAGGATGACCTGGCGCGACTCCGGATCCCACCACCCACCATCCGCGTCGACGAGGCCAGCGCCGCGACGGGCGAGCCAGAGCGCCAGGTGAAGCGCGATGGGCCACCCCAGGCCCTCGAGGTCCACCTGGCCGAGCGCGAGGCCGATCGACTCCACCTGGCGCTGGAGCACCTGCCGGACTCGGTCGGCGCCAGCTCCCGTGCGGTCGCGCAGGCCGGCGAGGATGTCCCGCGCCTCGCCGCGCGCGGGCTCGCCCTGCCAGCGGTCGATCGCGATCGAGCGCTTGCTGGCGGGTGTCTGCGGCTGGAAGACGAGCCGCGCCTGGCGGAGCGGGCCGCTCGGCCCCTCGAAGCGCAGCGTCGCCCTCGCCGCGATCCCCACCTCCTCCGTCAGGCCGCGCTCCTCGGCCCAGCGCAGAAAGTCCGCGTCCCGCAACGCCAGGCAGAGCTCGTCGACGGTGAGCTCGAGGGCCTCGGTGCAGATGGCGCGGATCCAGATCGTCAACGACTGCTCCCCCTAGGCAAGCAAGCTCGCTCGCGGCACGTTGGTCTGTCGATGTTACCTCCGTCACCCGGGCGGCAGAAAGTGGTAACAGCGGTACCAGTCACGGGTGTCATGGTTGCCGCCCGGAGCGCGCAGCTTCTTGCGTGGAGGCGCGAGGCCTACCTCCGGCGTGCTCGCGCCCAAGTGCCTGCCGCGCCAGCTGGCCGCCCGCGTCGAGCCCCGGGCTGCTGCTGGCGCGCAACTTGATTGGCAATGTGGCGTGACCTGACCCGATTCGGGGAGCTCGACACGATGTGTTACCATCAACCTACAAAGAAGAGACCGGAGGATGAGCGGATGAGACACTCGAGGCCGCTGCTGTTTGCTGCCCTCGCTCTCTCGCTGGTCGTCGGCTGCAAGGACAGCGCGCCGCCGGCAGGTGACGGACCGGCCAGCGAGCTCGGCTCCGGCGACGGGGTCAAGCTCGGGGACGGGAAGAAGCCCACCGACGGGGCGAAGCCAGTCTGCACACCCTACGGCGCCACCTGCGCCAGCCCCGCCGAGTGCTGCTCTGGCCTCTGCACCGACAAGGTCTGTGCGGCGGGCAAGTGCGGTGAGCCCGGCGCGGGCTGCGCGCTGGCCACCGACTGCTGCCTGCTGAACTGCAGCGGCGGCAAGTGCGGCGGCGGGAGCTGCGTCAGCGACGGGCAAGCCTGCACGGCAGGCGGCACGCCCTGCTGCAGCACCCGGTGCGAAGGGGGGACCTGCAAGCCGCTCAACCCGGCCTGCAAGACCGCCGGGAACGCCTGCGGCGGCAACGCCGAGTGCTGCTCTGGCACCTGCGCCGGCGGCAAGTGCGCGGTGCCCACGCAGATCTCCTACTGCACCCAGCCCGGCGACATCTGCTACAAGGACAACGAGTGCTGCACGGGCATCTGCGCTGGCGCCACCGCGACCAAGGCCGGCACCTGCGGCAAGATCACCACGAGCTGCCAGGTGGACGGCCTCGTCTGCAGCGGCTGCACCGGCTGCTGCAGCTCCTTCTGCGCGCCCTTCGGGCTCTCCGGTCCCAGCATCTGCCAGCCGGCCTCGGGCTGCCACGTCACCGGCGACCTCTGCCACAAGGACAGCGACTGCTGCGGCGGCGACGCGTCCCAGCTCGGGAAGATGCCCGGCGCGGGCCTGATCAAGTGCAACCCGGACCCGACCTACCCGCAGATCGGGACCTGCTCCGACCCGAACCCGAACAACTGCCCGCCCGGCAAGAGCTGCGGCAGCGCCTGCGTCCCCGAGGGCAACGTCTGCCACTACAAGGACAACGGCGGCTGCCCGTCGAACTCCACCCGCAACGACTGCTGCGCGGCGACGGGCAACAAGGGTGAGTGCCAGCTCGACAAGCTGGGCATCCCCCGCTGTCACGGCATCGGTGCCTGCGTCGCCGCGGGCGGCGACTGCGCGTCGGCCGCGGACTGCTGCAACAACATGCCCTGCGTCCCCGACGCGAGCGGACACCTGAAGTGCGGTTCCGCCGCCTGCGTCCCGGCAGGCGGCGTCTGCACCACGACCTCCGACTGCTGCACCGGGCTGCCCTGCGAGGTCCCCCCTGGCTCACTGCAGGGCAAGTGCGGGCAGCTGCCGACCCCCCCGCCACCACAGAGCGACGGCGGCATCAAGGACAAGGGGCCAGGCCCGTACGACAAGGGGCCGCTCCTCGACAAGACCGCGACGCCCGACAAGGCGGTCTCGGGCTGCGCGCTCTGGGGCCAGTCCTGCTCGACGAGCGTGGCCTGCTGCGCGAACCAGGGTGACTGCCTGACGCCGTCGCCGGACAGCAAGCCGTGCGCGGCGGGGGCGACCAGCTGCACCTGCTACCGGGTCATCTACTGATCCCGCCGGTCCAGCCCGTCTGACCTGCCAGCAGCCTACCGTGTCCACGTCCAGGTGCCCCCTGCATCTCCGCTTGCGCGCGGCGCACCGTTGAGCTTCCATCGGCGGCGATGCGTGTCGTCTTCGTCGAGAACGAGGACTCGTTCTCCTGGAACGTGATCGACCAGCTCCCCTGCACCCGGGCCGAGCTCACGATCCTCTCCGGGCGCGAGGCGGCGCGAGCGCTCCCGGAGGCGGAGGTCCTGGTGATCGGCCCGGGTCCGACCGACCCGGTGCGCGCCGGCCTCCTCGGGGTGGTGCAGGAGGCGGCGCGCCGGCGGCTGCCGACCCTCGGCATCTGCCTCGGTCACCAGGCCATCGGGCTGGCCTTCGGCGCCCGGCTGATCCGCGCCCGGCCCATGCACGGCAAGCAGTCGCCGGTGGTCTTCGAGGCCTCGCGCTGCTTCCCCGCGGTGCGCGGGGCGCTCACGGTGATGCGCTATCACTCGCTGGCCCTCGCCGAGGTGCCGTCGCCGCTGCGGATCATCGCGGCGACGGAGGACGGTCTGCCGATGGCGATCGAGCACGACACGCTGCCGCTCGCGGGGCTGCAGTTCCACCCCGACTCCTTCGCCACCCCGCGCGGCGCGGAGCTGGTCGAGTCCTTCTTCGCCAGCGCGCTCGGGGGCCGGTCGTGAGGGCCTCGGCGCTGGAGGAGCTCCCGAGCTTCGCGCTGCTCGGACCCTCGTTCGCCGACGGACGCTGGACGCTGCTCACCGACCTGCGCCAGGTGCCCGCGGCCGCGGCCTCGGCCAGGCTGCTCCTCGCCCCCTGGGAGGCCCACGCGGACGAGGCGCTCTGGCTCTCCGGGCAGGCGCGCGCCGTGGACGGCGTCGAGCTCGACGTCGCGCCGGCCCCGCTGCGCCCGCGCCTCGAGGCGACGGGCCACCGGCGAGCCGTCGAGGCGATCCGCGAGGCGATCGCCGCCGGGGACGTCTACCAGGTCTGCTACACGGTGCGCGCGCACCTCGCGGCGGTGAGGGGGGCGAGCCTCCTCGCCAGCGTCTGCGCGCGTGGGGTGCCGCGCTTCGCTGCCTGGGTCCGCCTCCCCGACGGGCGGGAGCTCGTCTCGGCCTCTCCCGAGCTCTTCTTCTCCGTCGACGGTCGACGGATCGTGAGCGAGCCGATGAAGGGCACCGCGCGCCGGGGCGCCTCGGGGGAGCTGACCGCCAGTGAGAAGGACTGGGCCGAGCTGGCGATGATCACCGACCTCGTCCGCAACGACCTCACCTCCATCTGCGAGCCGCGGAGCGTGCGCGTGCCGACCCCGCGGCGGCTCCTCGAGCTCTCCTATGCGGTGCAGACGGTGAGCGACGTCGAGGGGACGCTCGCGCCAGGCCGCTCGCTCCGCGACGTCCTCGGGGCGCTCCACCCGGGCGGGTCGGTCACGGGCGCGCCCAAGCGCGCCGCGGAGGCGATGATCCGCCGCCTGGAGCGCTCACCCCGCGGGGTCTACTGCGGCGCGCTCGGGCTCCTCGAGGGAGACCGCGCGGTGGCGAGCCTGCTCATCCGCACCGCCTCCCGCGCCCCGGGCGGCGAGTGGATCTACGGCGTCGGCGGCGGCATCGTCCACGACTCGGACCCGGACGCCGAGCTCGAGGAGGTGCGCGTCAAGCTCGGCGCCCTCGGGTGAGCCCCTCCGGCCTCGCCCGCCCTCGGGTGAGCCCCTCCGGCCTCGCCCGCCCTCGGGTGAGCCCCTCCGGCCTCGCCCGCCCTCGGGTGAGCCCCTCCGGCCTCGCCCGCGACGAGGCGCGCCGCCCGCGCTCAGGTCCGCGGCCCGGCCGGCGTCAGCTCGCCGCGCTCAGGTCCGCGCCCCGGCCGGCGTCAGCTCGCCGCCGGGCCCGCGCTCCACGTCGCTCGCCCGCGCGCCCTCCGCCACCGTGGCCAGGCGCAGGTAGCAGAAGGCCGAGACCGCCATCACCAGATCGCGCACCGCCACGTCCAGGAAGCGGCCGCTCGAGATCAGGTTGAGCGCGATCAGCGTCAGCCAGACCCCCACCAGCCCGGCGCCGAAGCGCGTCCAGCGGCTGAGCACCAGCGCGCCGGCGACGACCTCGATCACCCCCACCACGCGCATGAAGGCTGGTCCGCTGATCGGCAGCACCCGCAGCGCGAGCGGGCTCAGGTAGCTGTCCCAGCGGGTCAGCAGGTTGAAGAACTTGTCCAGCCCGGCCACGATGGGGACCACCCCGAAGGTGATCCGCAGCGCGAGCAGGACCGGCCGCAGCCTCGAGTCGACCATCTTCGCCTCCTCTCTCTCCTCCTTGAGAGAGGCGCGAGGCGCCCCGAAGGTGACAGAGGAAGGTGACGGCCGGCGCGCGGCGGGCGTGTCACCTTTTCCGGGGGAGGCACCTCATGCAGGGAGAGAGGAGGCGACG
>JAKLHH010000656.1 GCA_022710245.1 Myxococcota bacterium | reverse complement strand
TGACCCCGCGGTCAGCAGGTGCGGTGGCCGGCAGAGCAGCACCGCCAGAGCTCGCCCCGGTTTCAGCCTAAATACTCAATTTGACAGTGGACCTCTGCCTGTGATACCCAGGAGGTCCCAGCGGCCGAGTCACGTCGACCTTTTGCAGGCGCGACCCCGCTGTTTACATAGAGGTACCTCGATGGCATCGATGTATCGCCCCGGTGGGTACGGGCTCCTGTCCCGGCGCGGTGGGCGGTCCAGGCGGCCGAGTGGGTGGCGGGGAAGCATGCGTCTGGGCGCGCTCTTCGCAGTGCTCGTCGGAATCAATATCTACGTTTTCTTCTTCCGCGGTGGCACCTCGATCCACGACGTGCTGAAGACCGGCGCGATCGGGCGCAAGAACCCCGCGGGCAAGTCCGGCAAGGCCGCCCTCGCCACCAAGGAGCGAGACGCGACCTCGCCCCGGGCGGACGACGACTCGATCGTGGTGCAGGGCAGCATGAAGGGGCACGTGGGCCTCTCCAGCGCGCTCACCGCCGCCAAGATCGACGGCGTCCAGGTCACCGAGCTGCTGGCAGCCCTCGGCCCCGAGCTGAACATGCGGGCGCTGCGCGCCGACCACACGTTCGAGGCCCGCCTCGATCCGCGCGATGGCCGCATCCGCCGCTTCCTCTACCGGACCTCGCCCGTCACCGCGGTGGAGGTCTCCCGCGCCGTGGGCGGCCCCCTGAAGGCACGCAAGCAGGAGGCGGCGCTGACCACCAAGGTGGTGCGCGTCGGCGGGCGCATCGACTCGTCGCTCGGGGCCGCGGTCTCGGGCGCGGGCGAGAGCTCGGCGCTGGTCTCGCTCTTCGTCGACCTCTTCTCCTGGGACGTGAACTGGTACGCGGACCCGCGCGAGGGCGACGAGTTCCGCATGGTCGTCGAGAAGCAGTACCTCGGCGACAAGTTCTTCCGCTACGGTCGCATCCTCGCCGCCGAGTACCGGGGCAAGGTGGGCCGTTTCCAGGCCTATCACTTCAAGCCGACGAGCTCGGCGGCCGGCTACTTCGTCCCCGAGGGCCGCTCGCTCCGCCGCGAGTTCCTGAAGACCCCGCTGAACTTCCGCAGGATGAGCTCGAAGTACAACCTGCGCCGCGTGCACCCGGTGCTGCACACGACGCGCGGCCACTACGGGGTCGACTACGCAGCCTCGACCGGCACGCCGATCTGGGCCGCCTCCGACGGGAAGGTCGTCACCGCGGGCAAGACGGCCGGCGGCGGCAACACGGTGGTCCTCTCCCACGCGGGGAGCGTCGCCACCATCTACATGCACCTCTCGCGCTTCGCTCGCGGGCTGAAGCCGGGGCTGAAGGTGAAGCAGCGGCAGGTGATCGGCTACGTGGGCTGCACGGGTCTCTGCACCGGCCCGCACCTGCACTACGGGATCAAGGTCGCCGGCCGCTACACCGACCCGGTGAGGTTCAACGTGCGCAAGGGCGAGATGCTCGGGAAGGGCGATCGCATCCGCTTCCTGGATCAGCTCCCGGCGAGGATGGCCGAGCTGGAGAAGATCCCCATCAGCCACGCCGCGGCCGCCAAGGCCACCTCGTCCTCCGACGGTGAGTCGGAGGAATAGCTCCTCCCGCGCGCCCGCGCTCGATTCTCCCGCGGCTCGACTCTCCCGTTCACTCCCCGCACTTCGCAGTCTCAGACGTGATCGATGATCTGCGCGTGGGGCGGCAGATCCAGCTCCCGTTCACCCCGCTTCGCAGTCTCAGACGTGATCGATGATCTGCGCGCGTGGGGCGACCCCCACTCCCCGCACTTCGCAGTCTCAGACGTGATCGATGATCTGCGCGCGCGTGCGACGGTAGATCCAGCTCCCGACGATGAAGAGCAGGAGGGCGCCGCCGGCGAGGAGGCCGAGGTCGGAGGCCGGGGGCAGGCGGCCGTCGAGGAGCAGCGCGCGGTAGCCCTCGACGACGGGGGTCATCGGGTTGGCGGCGACGACGCGGCGCAGGCCAGCCGGGAGGAGCTCGAGCGGGTAGATGACCGGGGTCGCGAGGAACCAGATGGTGAGGAGCGACTCGACCAGCGCGCGCACGTCGCGCACCAGCACGGCCAGGCTGGCGGTGGCGGCGCCGAGCGCGAGCGCCATCGCGAGCTGGAGCGGGACGAGGCCAAGGACGCCCAGCGCCGCCAGCGAGGGCGGGCGGCGGGCGACGAGGAGCACGCCGAGGAAGAGCGCGAGCGCGATGCCGAGCTCGAGGAAGCAACCGAGCACGCGGGCAGCGGGGAGCACCAGCGGCGGCATCGGCAGGCGGCGCAGCAGGTGGGCCCGCTCCGAGTAGACGCCCGCCGCACGGCGCACCGAGTCCGCCATGGCGTTCCAGGGGAGGAGCCCGCAGACCAGGAAGAGGCCGAAGTCGAGCACGCCGCCGCGGCTGCCCACGCGGACTCGCAGCACCACCGCGAAGAGGACCGTGTACATGGCGATCAGCGTGAGCGGCTGCAGGACGGCCCACAGGCTCCCGAGCACCGATCCCGCGTAGCGGCCGCGGAGCTCGGCGACGGCGAGCCGCCAGATCAGGCGCGAGCCGCGGCGGAGGTCGTGGAGCACGAGCCCATCATACCTCGCGTCAGCACGTCTTGCGCTGGCGGGTCACCAGAAGTTCACCGGAGCGCCGCGGGTCGGCCATCGTCTTGCGCTGGCGGGTCACCAGAAGTTCACCGGAGCGCCGCGGGTCGGCCATCGGCGGAGGCTTGACTGGGAGCATGGCGGCACCGACGACCTCGACACCGACGATCCTGCGCGGCCCCGACCGATGCAGCGTTCGCGGCTGCGCGGACGGCCGTGTGATCACCGTCGCTGGGGACCGCTGGAGGACAGTGTGTATGTGCGTCCGTCACGCGAAGGACTGGGTGGAGTCTCGCGGCGGCCGCGACCTGGCCTCGCTCGCCGAGCTCGCGGACTGGATCAGCGCGCAGGCGCCAGAGCGCGCCGCGTAGAGAGCAGGGCGCACAGACACCCCGAGACGTGCGCCGCCTGACAGAGCGGCGAGAGGGCGGCGAGCCCGAGGCTGCGCTCGCGCCGCAGGCTGCTCGCGGCCGCGATCACGCCCCAGCGGAGCGCGTTCGCGAGCAGCGGCGCGGACGGCGCCGCGTGGCGGAGATGCGCGCGCAGCTGCTCGCGCGCGTGCAGGTGCACCATGTGGAGCAGGGACGGGAGCGTGTCCTGGCGCAGGTGGACGACGCGCGCCGCCGGCTCGTAGACCAGGCGGCACCCGCGACCGAGGAGCCGCAGGGAGAGCTCCACGTCCTCACCGGCCCGCCGGAACGCGGCGTCGAAGCCGCCCGCCCCGAGCGCGAGCCGACGGCGCACCGCGAAGCAGGCCCCGATCAGGAACGGCGCCGGGTCGAGGCGGCGCTCGCCCTGCGTCTGCCGCCAGAAGCGCGCCCGCCAGCGATCCGGGAGCGGCCGCGAGGGGGCAGCGGCCGCCGGCTCGAGCACCTGGCCGCCTGCACCGGCGACGCGCTCGTCGTCGAGGGCGCCGGTGAGCCGCGCGACGAGCTCGGGCTCCGGCGCGGCGTCGGCGTCGACGAAGACGATCAGCTCGCCCCGCGCCTCGGCGAGCGCGGTGTTGCGCGCCTCGGCGAGGCCGAGGTTGCGCGGGTGGCCGAGCACGCGTGCGCCGGCGCGCTCGGCGATCCGCGCGGTGGCGTCGCTCGAGCCGTCGTCGACCACGAGCAGCTCGTCGAGCGGCCGCGTCTGTGCGCGCGCGGCGGTGAGCACCACCCCGAGCGTGGCGGCCGCGTTCCAGGCCGGGATCGCGAGCGTGACCGGGCAAGGGCGGCTCATCACGAGGAGGCCCGCGTCGCGATCGCCTCGCAGACCACCTCCCGCTCCTCCGCGGGCGTGATCGGGGACGGGCGGCTCATCGCGAGGAGGCGCGCCGCGCTCGCCTCGCTGTAGACCACCTCCCGCTCCTCGGCGAGCGTGATCGGTAACGGGCGGCTCATCGCGAGGAGGCCTGCGCCGCGATCGCCTCGGTGTAGACCACCTCCAGCTCCTCGGCGGCCTCGCGCACGCTGCGCACCGGGCGCTCGAGGGCGCCCTGGCGCAGCGCCGCGTAGCGTCCCGCCAGGTGCTCGAGGCGGGCGGCCAGCGCGGCAGCGTCGCCGGGCGGGAAGAGCAGGCCGTCCACGCCGTCGCGGACGCGCTCCGCGAGGGCGCCGACGCTGGAGGCCACCACCGGCAGGCCGGCAGCGACCGCCTCCATCCAGACCATCGGGCCGGTCTCCGGCCAGAGCGACGGGATGACCAACGCGTCGAGGCTGGCCAGGACCCCGGGCAGCTCCTCGGGGGCGTAGGGCCCGGCGTAGCGGACGCCGTCGGGGGCCGCCGCCTCGAGGGCGGCGCGCAGGTCGGGGTCGCGCAGGGGGCCACCGTGCACCGAGAGCTGGAAGGCGCCCGGAGCGAGCAGCGCCACGGCGCGGAGCGCGACCAGCAGACCCTTGTGTGGCCCGAGGCTGCCGAGGAAGCCGAGGCGGAGCGGGGCGCGGGGCCGCGGCACGCTGGCCACCCCGGCGGGCAGGGGCGCGATCCCGTAGTCGACGATGCGCAGGCGGGCGGCGTTGAACCCCGCCTGGAGGAGGCGCTCCGCGACGCTGCGGTGCGGGCAGGTGAGCCGCTCGGCGAGCCCGTAGGCGCCCTGCTGGAGCTGCGTGCGGAGGACGTAGGGCGCGGCGCGCAGCCCGATCCGCGCGGCCCGCCGCAGCCGCGCGAGCAGGTCCTCCTCCTCGGGCAGGCAGGTCGCGCAGCGCAGGCCGCCGGCCGGTCCCGCGCAGGCGCTGCCGTCGGGCCGTCTCAGCTCGATGCGCTGACAGAGCGGCCAGTAGTCGTGCACGCTGGCGACGGTGGCAGCGCCGACGAGGCGTGCCAGCGCCGGCAGCCGCGGGCCGAGCCGCAGCGTGTGCTGGAGGTGGACCACCTCAGGGCGGAGCTCGCGGAGGAGCCCGACGAGCAAGCGGTCCACCGCGGGGTCGATCAGCTCGGCCAGCGCAGCGGGGAGGAGCCGCGGGGCTGAGCGGCGGAGCGAGAGGGTGCGCACGCCGGGCGTCGCCAGCGGCTGCTCCTCGAGGCGCGCGGGGCCGTCGCCCTCGTCGCCGGCGAGGAGCACGGGCTCGTGCCCCAGCGCGCGCAGCTCGGCGGCGAGGCAGACCGTG
>JAKLHH010000655.1 GCA_022710245.1 Myxococcota bacterium | reverse complement strand
CCGCCCCGTGCCGTGCAGCGCCTCCTCGGCGAGCGAGCCCAGCTCCTCGTCGCCGCGCAGCTCCTCGCGCAGGACCTCGAGGTTGCCCATCACGTAGGTCAACGGGTTATTCACCTCGTGGGCGACGCCGGCCGCGAGCCGTCCCACCGCGGCGAGCTTGGCGGCCTCGGTGAGCTCGGCCTGGGCAGCTGCCAGGTCGCGATCGCGCGCCATGACCACCAGCGCCAGGCGCCGGCGCTGCTCCTCGGCGCGCAGCCCGGAGCGGTGCTGTGCGCCGAGCAGCACCACCACCGCCACGGCCCCGATCAGCAGGAAGCTGTACTCGATCAGGTAGAGGGAGCGGTAGATCGCCGCGGAGACGCAGATGTCGTTCACCCCGGCGGCGAGCCAGAGGAGGAACACACCAGCCATCACGCGATCGCTGACGCTCGCGCGCCTGCGCGCGGCGCGCCGCACGACCAGCGCGGAGACGTAGATCATCCAGAGCATCGCGAGGACGTAGCCGAGGATCGCCGCCAAGGCCGGCTGCATCTCGTGGTAGATGATGCCGAGCCAGGGGATCGGCTTCGGCGCCGGGTGCGCGGTGACGCCCCAGCCGAGGAGCAACGGCGTGAGCACGATCGCCGGGGCCAGCAGCCCGGCCAGCTGGGCGCGGCGGAGCCGCCCCAGGTACTCGAGCCCGATCATCGCCACGCAGGCGACGATCCAGGTCACCAGGACCAGCTGCCAGCGCTGCCAGGGCGCCGCGGCCTCGGCGCTGGCCACCTGGTACAGCCTGGCGGAGCAGTAGGAGTAGCCGCCGGAGATGATCCCCAGCGTCGCCAGGATCACGAAGAGCCGCTGGCGGCCAGTGTAGTAGAGCACGGCGCTCTGCACGCCGAGGTAGAAGCTCATCGCGCCGACGAGCAGCACGATCACGGGGTAGGTCAGCAAGGCCACACCTTCCCGCGTGGACAAACACGAGGTCGCGAGACGCGGCCCACGGCTGCCGCGTCAGGCGCTCGCCGGGCATAATCGCACCGCGGCGGCGGCGGTCGCAACGTGATTCCCGCGCTCGGTCCGGAGCGCACACCGCCCGGCCCGCTGACCGATCAGTAGCTCGCGTCGCCCACGACGGAGGTCTGCGCGCGACCGCGGGTCGCGTCGCGCAGCGCTCGCTCGAGCGCGGCGGCTGCGTCGGCCCGCACGCGGACGTCGAGGACCAGCCCCTCCGCGGTGTACTCCTCCTGGCCGCGCTGGGCGCCGTGCTGCTCGAGCACCGGGTAGAGCGCGCCCACCGCGTCGAAGGGCGCCGTCACGCGGACCGTGACCAGCGGGTGAAGCTCCACGCGCCGGGCGAGGCGCAGGCACTCGGCGGCCGTGCCTCCGTAGGCGCGCACGAGCCCGCCGGCGCCGAGCTTGACCCCGCCGAACCAGCGCGCGACCACGACCACCGCGTGGTCGAGCCCCTGCCCCTCGATGGCGCGCAGGATCGGCTGGCCCGCGGTGCCGCCCGGCTCGCCGTCGTCGCTGAAGCGATAGTCCTGGCTGATCTTGTACGCCCAGCAGTTGTGGTTGGCGCGAGCCTCGCGCACCTCCTCGACGTACGCCATCGCGGCCTCACGGCTGTCCGTGCGCGCCGCGCGGGCGAGGAAGCGGCTCAGCTTGATCTCGACCTCGTGAGCCTGGGGTGCAGCGAGGGTCAGCATGTCGTCTGGCTCTGCCAATCAGCGACGACTATACCGCGCCCGCCGGCCGTCGCCAGAACGGTGTTTGGGGGCTCACTTGCCCTCGGGCTTGCCGGTCAGGTGGCTGGCGATCTGCCGGGCCGCGGGCGCGAGCTGGAAGCGCGGCGGCCTCGCCGGGGCGCTCTTGACCAGGCCAGCCTGCACCAGGCAGCTGAACCCGATGGTGCCCGGCACGCAGCGGGCGACCTGCTGGTAGCCGCCCTGCGCGCGACGCGAGAGGATGACCTTGCCGTCGGCGCGGGTGACGCAGAGACCGCCCGTCGCGCAGTAGCGCGGCGCGGGGCGATAGGTGTTGACCTCCGCGTAGCGGCCGCCCGTCCAGTCGCCGCCGAAGAGCCCGTTGACCCAGAGGACCGGCTCCTCGTGCGGGGTCATCACGATGGTGTGCTTGCGGACCGTGATGCGCCCGAGCAGCAAGCCATCGTTGAAGACGTCGAGCGAGAACCGGTCAGGGCCTGCCCAGGCGTTCGGCACCGCGCTGAGCTTGCCGCCCGTCGCGCCGCTCCCGGGCAAGCGGATGGTGTTCTCCTCCGACGGCGCCGCCGCCCAGTCGCTCTTCGGGGTCCGCCGCAGGCGCTTGACCAGGTCTCCGATCAGGCGGCCGAGCTCGGGCTGCCGCTGGCTCCGGGCGGCGAGGATCGAGCCGGCGAGCATCGCGTCGGTCAGCTGGCCGAGGCGCGCGCCCTCCTCGATGCTGAGGTTGATGGTCGGCTGCTCCTCGGCCCACACCAGAGCCGGGGCGGCGAGGAGGAGCACGGTCGCGAGCAGCAGCTGAGGCCGTGAGGGGCTGAGCATCGGTCGCATGGGAGCCTGGAGTGCAACCGGCGTGCCTCGCGCAAGCACACGCACCGCCAGCGCCGCCGGACACGGGTGGGGTCGCTCGACCTGACCAGGCTACCGGTCAGCGCGGGCTCATCAGGCGGAGGCGCGCAGGTGCCGGTGCGCCCAGGCGGCGAGGCGCGTCATGCGCAGATCGAGCTCGCGCTCGAGCCCGCTGATGTCCGCGCTGTAGCCGACCCGGTCGAACCACTCCATCATCAGCGCCAGGTCCTCGCTCTTCCGGCGCACCTCCTCGATCGGCACGCGCCGGTAGCCGAGGTGGCGGCGGAGCGCCTCGCCGAGCGCCGCGGCGGCCTCGACCATGGTCACCGCGTCGCCGGCGATCTCGAGCTCGCGGCCGGCCAGCTGCGAGTCGATGAACGCGCGCGCGGCCACGCGGCCGACGTCGTCGACGGCCACCATCTGCAGCACCGTCTCGGGTCGCAGCGACGCCACCACGGCGTCGCCGACCAGCACGCCCGGCGCGAGCAGGTTCTCCATGAAGTAGACCGGCCGCAGGATGACGTGCGCGGGGAAGTGGAGCGCGCGCACCGCCTCCTCGATGTGCGCCTTGCTCTCGAAGTGGGGGATCCCGGTGCGCCGGTCCGCCGAGCCCACCGAGGAGTAGACGAAGCGCTCGACCCCCGCGTCCCGCGCCAGCTCGGCCAGGCGCTTGCCCTGCGTGACCTCGCGCTCCACCCCGGCCTCCCAGCTGTCCTGCACCGAGAAGACGCCCCAGACCCCGTGCAGCGCCCCCTTCAGCGAGGCGGGATCGTCGAGGTCGCCTCCGACCACCTCCACCCCGCGGCGCTCGAGGGCGCGCGCCGGCTCCGAGGCCGGCCGCCGCGTCAACGCGCGCAGCTGGAAGGGCTGCCCCGCGAGCGCCCGCGCCAGCGCCCCACCCTGCTTCCCCGTCGCTCCCGTGATCAGCACCACTCGGCTCGCCGTCATCGCCTCCCTCCTTCCATCCGGGTTCGCGTCCCGGGGAAAGTCTGGGCGCGGGCTGCGCCCGGGGCAAGGCGCTTCGGCGCCTAGAGGCTGTTGCTCCAGGAGGGAGATGGCACGAAGGCCCCCTCTCGGTGGTAGTCTAGGCGACCGCGATGGCGCATCATCAGCCTTCGAGGGCTGGAGCTGGAGACAGAAATGATCCGCACCATGTTCGTCTCGAACTACCGCAGCCTGGGCCCGGGCGTGACGGTACGGCTCGGCCCTTTCACGGCTCTGGTCGGAGTCAATGGCAGCGGCAAGAGCAACGTGGTGGACGCCATCCGCTTCGTGCGGGACTCGATGGAGATGGGTCTATCGGGCGCCATCACCCACCGCCACGGGATGGCGGCTGTCCGCAGGTGGAGCGGAGGGCATCCGTACGACGTGGAGATCAAGCTGGAGCTGGAGATCCCTGACGGCCACGCAACCTACGCATTCGAGCTGCAGGGGGACAGAGCCGAGGAATACCGGATCAAATATGAGGATGTACTCGTCGCCCAGGGTGCCGAGCGCCACCGGCTACGGGTCGAGGGCGGGACCTGGACCGAGCTGCCAGACGGCGTGCGGCCGAAGCTCGATGAGCGCAGCCTCGCTCTGCCGCTGGTTGGTGGAGACACCCGCTTCGCACCGCTCTTCGACGTCCTGCAACGCATGCAGGTCTATGCGATCTACCCCGACACCCTCAACAAGCCACAGGCCTACAGCCCATCGAAGCCGATGTCGCAGCACGGCGAGAACTGGATCTCGGTGCTGAAGGACCAGCCCCCAGAGACATGGAAACCGGATCTCCTGGCTGCCCTGGCCAAGCTGACCGGAGATGTTGATGATCTTCGGGTGGCACAGGCTGCCAGCTACCTTGTCGTCCAGTTCCGTCACTCCTCCGAAGCACGGGCGAAGAAGTGGTTTGAAGCGGCGCAAGAGTCAGACGGAACACTGCGCTTCGCGGGGATCCTCACCGCGCTCTTGCAGCAGCCCTACCTTCCAGTGATCGGCGTCGAAGAACCGGAGCTGACCGTCCACCCAGGTGCGCTGCCTCTGCTGTACGATCACCTCCTCGAGGCTAGCCAGCGAAGTCAGGTCATCATCACTACGCACAGCCCCGAGCTGCTCGATCTGTGTGGCGCCGACGACATCCGCGTCGTCACACGCAGAAGAGGCGTGACGAGCGTGGCGCCACTGCAAGAGCGTCAGCGAAGCAGCGTCCGCGACGGGCTACTCTCCCTCGGTGAGGTCATGGTCCGCGAGGGGCTCCAGCAGGACCTGGACCTTGGCGCGGAGGAGTGAGGTGGGCAAGGGCTACATCCTCGTTGAGGGTCAGGGTGAGGTGGAGGCCGCCGGCAATCTCGTCTCTCGGGTTGGGCACGAAGTGGGATGTGACTTGGTGTGGGCT
This sequence comes from Myxococcota bacterium, assembly GCA_022710245.1. The sequence continues at coordinate 268 of JAKLHH010000655.1, read as the reverse complement.
CCGCCATTGCGGTGGCCCGCGCTTCACAGACGCGAAAGCGTCGAGCGAGGGGCGAACTACATTCGCACCAAGGGCGACGCAGCGGCGCTGCTTCTTCTCCGCGATGAGGATGACGCGTGTCCCCGAGAGACGGGACCAGAGGTCGCTGGATGGCTGCGCGCCCTCGCTCTCCCTTTCCCCAGCGCCGCGGTGCTCTTCAAGCCTGAGTACGAGGTGGTGTTCCTCCCCTGCCTGCCGCAGCTAGCCGGCAGACCGCTGGGCGAGGGCG
>JAKLHH010000654.1 GCA_022710245.1 Myxococcota bacterium | reverse complement strand
ACTGGCTGGGTCACGACAGCTTCTGCATCGAGGGCGATGGCCGCGCCATCTACCTGGACCCCTACCGCCTCCAGCGGGACGGGCCCAAGGCCGACCTGGTGCTGATCACCCACGACCACTTCGATCACCTCTCGGTGCCCGACCTCGAGGCCGTCTGCTCGGAGACGACCGAGCTGGTGGTGCCCGAGGGGGCGGCCGGCAAGCTCGCCGGAGTGCCGGGGCGCGTCCACGCGGTCCACCCCGGGGCGACGCTCACCGCCGCCGGGCTCACCGTCGAGGCAGTGCCGGCCTACAACCTCGCCAAGGCCTTCCACCCACGCTCCGCTGGCAACGTCGGCTACCTGGTCACCCTCGACGGGGAGCGCATCTACCACGCGGGCGACACCGACCGCATCCCGGAGATGAAGGGGCTCGCGCCCGACGTGGCGCTCCTGCCCATCGGCGGCACCTACACGATGGACGCGAAGGAGGCGGCGCTGGCGGCGGAGGACCTGGGCGCCAGGCGCGTGATCCCGATCCACTACGGGGCCATCGTCGGCAGCGCCGAGGACGGCGCCAGGCTCAAGGCGCTCTGCAAGGTGCCGGTCGAGGTCCAGGAGCCGGCGCAGAAGTGACGCTCAGGGCCTCACAGCGGTGACGCTCAGGGCGTCGGCAGCGGGTTTCGCACCGTGCTCCCCGACGACGTGTCGTCGAGGCAGTAGCCGAGCGGGTCGTAGACGTTGCTGAGCGCCTTGCCGTCGAGGCCGCGGCAGCTCATCTTGGTCGGGTTGGAGACGCTGCCGCTCTCGTCGCCCACGGACGTGCAGTCGAGGGACGAGGACTGCAGCAGGTTGCAGGGCATGCTGGGCCCGAAGTCGCAGACCGGCCCGCTCGTCACCAGGAGCCCACCGATGGTGAGGTTGTCCCAGGAGCGGCACTCGTAGTCGCCGAGGAGGTCCTTCGAGTAGCCGCGGCAGCTGGAGGTGGTGCCGAGCGTGCAGGTCTTCTGGCAGAGCCCGGTCGTGTAGAAGAGGTTGCAGGTCGAGCCCGCCGGGCAGGCGCGGATGCCCAGCGTGGAGGCGAAGGCGCAGCCGGCGAGGGTGCAGTAGCCGTTGCGGTTCTCCACCACGCAGAGCCCGGCCGCGCACTTGCCGGAGGTGCAGGTGCGGCTGCAGCACTCGGCGTCGTCGCTGCACGTCGCGCCGCCCTTCTTCCCGAGCGCCGCCATGTTGAGCTCGAGCTGGCAGAACATGTTGCCGCCGCACTGCGTGTCATCGCTGCAGGCGTCGCCGACCTTGGCCGTCGCGCTGCCGAGCGAGTGCGTCGCGCAGAGCCCGCTCGCCAGGTCGCACTTGCCGGCCTTGGCGCAGCGGCCGCTGGTGCTCCCGGTGGAGGAGATCGCCACGCAGACCTCGCTCGCGCCGCAGGTCAACGAGGGGGTCTTGGTGTCGCACGCGGTGGCGGTGAGCACCGGGCAGTCGAGGTCCTTCTTGCAGCCCGGCCAGAGGCAGACGGCCTTGTTCGGCTTGCCGGTGAGCCCCGTCGAGCCTGGCTGGCACGAGCCCCCCGAGGCGCAGTCGCTGGCGCCGAGCTTGGGGCTGCAGGCGTGGAAGCAGTAGTTGCTCGTGCTCCCCGAGGCCATCGGCACCGCGACGCAGAGGTTCTGCGGCACGCCGGGGCAGGTGTCCTCGTTGGCTGTCGTCGAGGGGTTGTCGAGGGTGCAGGAGCAGGTGCAGAGCCCGGCCGTGCTCGAGGTCAGCAGGCAGACCGCGCTCGCGCCGCACTCGCTGCCGCTCTGCGTGCAGGCCTTGCCGAGGACCGCCGCGCAGCCGGTCAGCGGCGGGCCATCCTTGCCGCTCACGTCCTTGCGGAGGTCGGCGGGCTGGCCGTCGGGGCGGAGATCCGGTGTCAGGCCCTCGCCCGTGCGACGGTCGGGCTGTCCGTCGGCGACCACGGTGCCCTGATCGATGAGGCCCTCGCCCGCTGTCGCGTCGCCGGTCGTCAGGCAACGTCCGTTGGCGCTGCACTTGCCTTGGGGGCAGTCGCGGTCGCGGGTGCACTCGTAGGTGCAGCGCTGCGCCGGCCCGCAGAAGGTGCCCGCGGGGCAATCCGCCTGGGTCTTGCAAGGGCCCAGGCTGGTCTGGCCTTCGCTGCACCCAGCGAGCGTGAGACCCAGGCCGACCATCAGCGCAAACCGCGCCATCGCTGGCCTCCTTGTTCTTCGCCTCGACGCGAGGCGGGCAAACCATAGCTTGTCCGCGTCGCGCCAACAACCGGGCAGCGCGGACGGCGCCCCCGCCTCATCCCGGAGGGTGGCGATGACGGAGGGCCCGCGCGAAGCTCGCTCCCTGAAAACGGCCGGCAGCGCTCCTCTCTTCCTGCGCCCGGCCGCCCGGGACGTGGGTGCATCCGCGGACGGGTCCCGCCCGGGCGAGCGGCGTAAGCCTCCGGAACCTCGGGCCCTCTCTTGTGAAGCCGAGCAGGTATGATACCGTTCTCGCATCGTGAAGCACCTCGGTCGTACCCTGTTCCTCGCGCTGGTCGCTCTCGGGACCGCCTGCGCTCATACCCCTACCACCGTGCGCCTGATCGACGGTCAGCTGGAGGAGACCGGCTACGTCAGCCCCAGCGCCTACGAGCACTACCTCGCTGCCCAGCTCGCCCTCGACCGCGGCGACGCGGCGAAGGCAGCGGAGGAGCTCGAGGCCGCGCTGAACTTCGATCCGGACTCTCCGTACCTGCACGTCAGGCTGGCGGAGATCCACGCGCGTCATGGCCGCTCCGCCGAGGCGCACCGGCACCTCCAGCTCGCGCTGCAGGCGCAGCCCGACCACCCGGAGGCGCTGGTGCTGCTCGGCCGGCTGCACTGGCAGGAGGGCAAGCCCAGGCTCGCCGAGGACGCGTTCCGGCGCTGCATCAGCAAGAGCCCGCGGCTCGCGGCGGCCTACTCCGTCTATGCGGAGATGCTCGAGCGGCTGGGCCGCGCCGACGAGGCGCGCCGCACCCTCGAGCAGATGGTGAAGCACGTCGAGGCCTCGGCAGACGGCCACGGCAGCCTGGCCATGCTCTGCCTGCGGCAGCTCGACTACTCGTGCGCCGCGAGGCAGCTGCGGCTGGTGCTCCAGCAGCAGGCGGACCCGGAGACGCTGGTGCGCCTGGCGCACGTCCACCGCTCACGCGGTGAGCTGGGCGACGCCGTGCAGCTCCTGCGCGAGGCCTTCGACCGCTCGGGCGGCAACAGCGGCGTGGCGTCGACGCTGCTGGAGGTGCTGCAGCAGACGGGCAAGCGCCAGGCCGTCGACGATCTGATCGGCATCCTGGAGAGCTCCGCGGACGAGAACGCCGACCAGGTGGGCGAGCTCGCGGGGCTCCTCCTCGAGGCGCAGCGGCCCGAGCGAGCGCTCACGCTGATCGACGCGCAGCTCAAGCGGAGCGCCACCGCGGCGCTCCAGGTCGAGCGCGCCGAGGCGCTCGGACGCCTGGGCCGCGGAGCCGAGGCGAAGCAGCTCCTGCGCGGGCTCCTCGGCGGGCTGCAGGGCGCGACCGCGGCGACCCGGCTGGCGCGACTGCTCCAGCGCGAGGGCGCGCGCGCCGAGGCGAGCGAGGTGCTCCGCCGCGAGCTGGCGCGGCAGCCCGGCAACGAGAGCCTGGTCCTCGCGCTCTCCGGCGCGCTCTACCTGGAGGACAAGGCCGAGCCCTCGCTGCAGGTGATCCGGGACGCGCTGGCGCGCCAGCCGCGGAGCCGCAACCTGCTCTTCGGACTGGGCGCGGCGCAGGAGCGCGTGGGCCGCTGGCGCGAGGCGATCGCGACCATGCGGCAGGTCCTCACGCGCAGCCCGCAGGACGCGGCGGCGCACAACTTCATCGGCTACACGCAGGTCGAGCACGGCGAGGACCTGAAGGCGGCCGAGCGCTCGATCCGCCAGGCGCTCTTCCTCAGCCCGGGCGAGGGCTACATCATCGACAGCCTCGGCTGGCTCGCCTATCGCCAGGGCCGCCTGGACGAGGCGAGGCGACTCCTCGAGATGGCCGTGCGCCTCGCGCCACGCGAGGCCGAGGTGCTCGCGCACCTGGCCGAGGTGAACGCCGCGCGGAGCGACCTCACCAGCGCGCTGCGGCTGCTCAAGCGCGCCGTCTCCATCAGCGAGGACGCCAAGCTGACCGCGCGCCTGCGCAAGCGGCTGCACGAGCTGGAGAAGGGACGCGTCGGGGCGCGCTGACGGACCCGCGCGCCGCGCCACGCGAGGCCTGGTGGCCAGACGCGCGACCTCGCGCCTCGCGCCTCGCCACGCGAGGCCTGGTGGGCAGACGCGCGACCTCGCGCCTCGCGCGTCCCCACGCGAGGCCTGGTGGGCAGACGCGCGACCTCGCGCCTCGCGCCTCCCCACGCGAGGCCTGGTGGGCAGACGCGCGACCTCGCGCCTCGCGCCTCGCGCCTCCCGGCACCCGCACGCCGCCTCGTCGACGGAACAGGAGGTGACCGATCATCAGCCGCGCGCCGCGGCGAGGCTCACCCCCGGGCGAGGCGCAGGCAGGCCTCGAGCAGCCCCGCCACCACCTCCGGCTCCTCGCCGAGCGCGCCGCTCGTCTCCACCATCAGCGCCGGGAAGCGAGCCGCGGTGTGCTTCACCGCGTCCGGCACGTCGCGCAGGAGGTGGCCGCCGCCGGAGAGGAAGAGCGGGAGGACGCGCACCCGCCGCGCGCCTCGGGCGACGCAGCGCTCGAGCGCCTGCTCCAGGTCGGGGGGGCAGAGCTGCAGGTAGCAGAGCTCGACGACGAGCGCCGGCGGCCGGTCCTCGCGTCCCTGCGGGGCGCTCGGGGATGAGCTCGGGGATGAGACACCGGCCGCTCGCGCGGCGAGGCTCGCCGCGAGCGCCTCGAAGGGCTGCCGCCAGCGCGCGTCGGCGCTGCCGTGCGCGAGGAGGACCAGCGCGTCGATCGCCGCGCCGGACGGGGTGGTGCTCACGGCTTGATCTCCGTGGAGCACTGCACCTCCTGGCTGGGCAGGCCGCCGGCCGCGGGCAGCTCGAAGGCCCCCTCGGGGAGCTCCAGGTTGACCTCCTCCTGCTTGAAGGTGAGGTCGAGCTCGGCACCGAGCTTCGGCTGGGAGACGTGGATCGCGCGCGGCAGGCGCAGCCCCTTCACCTCGCGCTGATCGGAGGCCTCCACGCGCAGCACCAGCTCGCCCGCGCTCGTCCGCACCTCCGAGCTCAGGAGA
>JAKLHH010000653.1 GCA_022710245.1 Myxococcota bacterium | reverse complement strand
GGCAAGGCGCGCCGACGAAGTCATACTCTCGGTATTTCGAGGAGGCGCAACGAAGCCCGCGGCGAAAGAGACCCGCGCAGCGTGTTCTACTGAGGCGAACTGTGGGGTTAGAATGGTCCCGGCGCGCCGCCCTGGCGCACGGAGGCCCGCATGAAGACCCGACTCACCGAGCTCCTCGGCATCGAGCTCCCGATCATCGGCGGGGCGATGATGGACGTGGGCACCCCGCGCTTCGTCGCGGCTGTCAGCGAGGCGGGCGCGCTCGGCGTGCTCCCCTCGGCGAACTTCCGCTCCTACGACGCCTTCCGCGCCGGCCTGCGCGAGGTGCGCGAGGCGACCGCGCGCCCCTTCGCGGTCAACCTGAACCTCTTCCCGGCGATGGAGAAGCTCGACAACGCGCGCTACCTGGAGATCCTCCTCGAGGAGGGGGTGCGCGTCGTGGAGACCTCGGGCTTCGCCCCGCCCGAGGAGCTGGTCGGCGCCTTCAAGGCGGCGGGCCTGCGCTGGCTGCACAAGTGCGTCGGGGTCCGCTACGCGCGCAAGGCCGAGGCGCTCGGGGCCGACGCCGTCACCGTCGTCGGCTTCGAGAACGGCGGCGCGACGGGGACCCTCGACGTGACGACGCTGGTGCTGGTCCCGGCCACGGTGGACGCGGTGCGGATCCCGGTGGTCGGCGGCGGCGGCGTGGTGGACGGCCGCACGCTCCTCGCGGTGCTCGCGCTGGGCGCGTCCGGGGCCATCGTCGGCACCCGCCTGCTCCTCTCCGAGGAGAGCCCGGCGCACCCCGCGCTGAAGCAGGCGCTCGTCGCGGCGGGCGAGCTCGACACCGCCGTGATCGGGCGGTCGGTCGGCTTCCCTCACCGCGTCTGGGTCAACGCCTCCACGAAGCGCGTGGCGGAGCTCGAGCAGAAGGGCGCCACCATCGAGGAGCTCTACCCGCTCGTCTCCGGCAAGGCGACGCGGCACGCCCTCGAGACCGGCGACCTGACGAAGGGGAGCATCTCGTGCTCGCAGGGCGTGGGGCTGATCCACGAGATCAAGCCGGTCAAGGTCGTGCTCGCCGAGATGATGGCCGAGGCCCGACGGCTCCGGGACGCGCTGGTCCTCGGATGAGAGCCTCCTGCCAGCTCCTCGCAGGCCTGGCCTGCTTCGCCGTGCTCGCGCCCGGCCGCGCCCTCGCCGCCCCCGCCGTGGAGCTCGTCCTCGAGCAGCAACCCGGCACCGCGGGCGCCGCCGGGCTGCTCGTCAACCGCAGCAAGGCGCGGGTCAGCCTGGCGCTGGAGAGCCACTTCTGCGCGACCCGCTTCAAGGTGGTGGGCGCCGACGGCAAGGCGATCGAGCCGAACGTGGGCGCCTGCGCGGTGATGGGGATGCCGCTGACGACGGTCACCCTCGAGCTCCTCGAGCTCGCCCCCGGCGAGCGGCGCCGGATCGAGCTCTGGCGTTTCGACGACGCGCGCTCGCGCGGAGGCGCTGGCGGCCAGCTCAGCTGGGAGCTCGCCTTCCACCGCGGCAAGCAGCTGAGCCTGCAGCTGGAGGCGCTCGCCTCCTGCGAGTGCATCGCGGGCGCGGCGCCGGCCCGCTCCGGCGGCGGCGCCGGCTGCGCCGCGCTGAAGCAGCTGCCCCGCGAGCGCAAGCTCTGCGGGCGCCTGACCGCCAGGCCGCTCTCGCTCAAGCTGCCGCCCTGGTCCGAGGCGAGCCTGCTCGCCTACCTGGAGGCCGATCGAGGCGCCTACCAGGAGCCGTGGGACGCGCCAGCCGGGATCCCCGCGCGGGGCGCCACCGTCGACGCCCAGGACGCGGCGGTCCGCGAGCTCCTCGTGCGCCGCGCCCTGACGAGCCCGAAGGAGGCCGTCCGCCTCGTCGCGCTCCACGCGCTCCGCGGCACCCCGGCCGTCGCGCGGGCGCTCACCGCGCTGCTCAAGGACCGCGAGGAGCGGGTCCGCCGGCACGCTGCCTGGATCCTCGGCGAGCTGGACGTCGCCGCCGCCGCGCCCGAGCTCCTCGCGCTCCTCGGGAAGAAGCTCGAGCGCTTCGATCTCTACTCGGGCCTCTGCGAGCGCATCAGCAAGCTCCTGGCCAGGCTCCCCTCCCGCGATCTGTCGTTCTTCAAGCTCGTCCTCGCGACCTACCGCAAGAACCCGGGCGTGGTGTGGGCCTCCGACGAGCTCACCCGCGGCCTCGAGGCCACCGTCTACCGCGAGGGCGTGCTCTTCGCGCTGCGCAGCCGCGAGCGCGAGCTCCGCCTGGTCGGCGCCGAGCTCCTCCTCCGCCGCCCCGAGCCGAAGGCCCTGCCGCTCCTGCGCCAGCTCGCGCAGCGCGAGCCCTCCGGCCGCCTGCGCGACGCCTGCGCCGAGGCGATCAAGAAGGCTCAGCAGCCGTAGCCCCGATCCCGCGCGCCGAGGCCGGCCCGCGAGCCCGGCGTTTAATTCGATATCGAACTTTTTTCGTGCAGGTCGACTCGCGGGTGCCATCTTTCTCGTGGGCAGAGCGGCGGGTCGCAGGCAGGCGACCCATCAACCCATGAACCAGGGAGAAGGCCATGTTCCGAACCACCATGATCCTCGCCACCATCGTCGTCCTCCTCGGCGTCGCCCCCGTGGCGCGTGCCGCCAGGTGGGAGGCAGACCCCAGTCACTCGCGCGTCGGCTTCAGCGTCCGCCACATGATGATCTCCAACGTACGGGGCGAGTTCGGCGCCTACACCGTGAGCGTCGACGGCGACCCCAAGGACGTCAGCAAGGCGAAGCTCGAGGTGATCATCCAGGCGAAGTCGATCGACACCAAGAACGGCAAGCGCGACGAGCACCTGAGGAGCCCCGAGTTCCTCGACGCGGGCAAGTTCCCGACCATCACCTTCCGCTCCAAGAAGATCACCAAGGTCGGGGCCGACGGGCTCAAGGTGCTGGGCGCGCTCACCATCCGCAACGTGACGCGCGAGGCCACCCTCGAGGTTAGCGGTCTCAGCGCGCCGATCAAGGACCCCTGGGGGATGACGCGGCTCGGTGCCCAGGCCAGCGTCAAGATCAACCGCAAGGACTTCGGCCTCAGCTGGAACAAGGTGCTCGAGACCGGCGGACTCCTGGTCGGCAACGACATCGCGATCGCGATCGAGGTGGAGCTGGTGCAGAAGAAGTAGCCGCCCAGGTCGGGCGGTCGGGCGAAGCGGCCGCGACGAGCGGCGCCGCACAGGTCGGGCGGTCGGGCGGAGCGGCCGCGAGGAGCGGCGCCGCACAGGTCGGGCGGTCGTGCGGAGCGGCCGCGAGAAGAAACACGAAACGAGCCGCTGGCGTCCCCCGCCGCGGGCCTCAGCGCGTGGCGAACAGCCACGGCGAGGCCTGCGCCCCCGCAGCGAGGCCAGCCGTCGACGGTGGCGCTGCGCCGCTGCCCGCAACCCCGCGATCACGAGAGGTGGGAGACTGGCAAGGCTGTTGCTTCACCGCATGCCATGAAGCCCCTCCGCCACGAGGCAAGTCCCTCATCCCGGAGCGGCAGGAGGCCGCGAAGACCCGCAGTTGCCCTGCTCGCCCTCCTGGCCGTCACCTCCTGCGGAGGCCGACCGGTCTCCCAGATCGACGCCGTCCCGGCCGAGGTCGTCGTCATGGCAGACGCCAGGTCAGCCCCGGACACCGCTCCGCTTGACCCGGCCCTGTGCGACGGCCCACCCTCCCTCGACTGGCCGGACGGCTGCCTGCGCCGCTGCCAGGTAGACGCGGACTGCGCGCGCGGCTCCTCGAACGTCTGCCACTGCGACCCGCTAGCCTACAACAAGGCCTACCGTACGCTGGTCGAGGCGCTGGTGCGGCAGTGCGAGCAGTCCCCTCCGCCCGGCGGCCCCGGGGCGCCCGACTGTGGAGAGTGGCGCTGCCCGAGCAAGCCGGTCTGCGCCAGCGGCTCGTGCGTGCTGCAGGTCTACTGCGCCGTGAGCACCGACGGGGGCGCGCGCTGACGAGCTGGCCGAGCGAGGCTTCGCGCACGCCGGTCGACAGGCGGGGCCGCGGGCGGCGCGGCCCGGCGTGCGGGCAGCGCTACGCCTCGCGCCGGATCGAGCCCGGCGGCAGGTGGTCAGCGACCTGGCAGGTAGGAGCTACAGGCTGCGCTTGCGTGCCCGCAGCCCTCTCCGGCTGCCCTTTCCCCGGTGCCCACGCCCGCCCCCGCCGAAATCGCCATCGCCCGCCTCGAAGTCGGGCGGCGCGTCGAGGCGACCGCTGTTGAAGTCCGGCTCGGGCGGCGGCGGCTCCATCGGCCGCGGCGGCGGCCGGTCGTCGCGACGCGGCGGCGGCCGGTCATCACGACGCGGCGGCGGACCACCCCCACCCTGCCGTGGCCGATCCTCCGCCTCGTTGATGTTGAGCTTGCGCCCGGCGAGCTCGTGGCCGTTGAAGAGACGGATGGCCTCGGCGGCCTCGGCGTCGCTCGAGAACTTCACGAACGCGAAGCCGCGCGGACGACCTGACTCCCTGTCCGTCGGGATATGGACATCAACGATCGTACCAGCCGCAGAGAGGAGCTCGGTCAGCTCCTCCTTGGTGGTCCGGAAGTTCATGTTCCCGACGAAGACCTTGGCAGAAATGGCTTCTTCTCCTTGAACGGTGCTTGCTGAACGCCGGACTGACCGGGGCCCAACGCCTGGCTGCCGGCACTGCCTCCGCACCTTCGGCTCTCCCTGTTATACCGCAGCCCCGCAAGATTTTCGAGCGTGGCAAGGCCCCACGGACCGGGAGGCCGGGCGAGGCATGATCCGGCTGTCAGCCCGCCGCGCGTTCCGGTAACATTCGGCGCTTCAGTCGCCATGAGGTCTCCTCGAACCTGGGCTCCCGCTCTCGCGGTCCTGCTCCTCCTCGCCTCGCGCCCCGGCCGAGCTGACACGGCGCTCGCCGAGGAGGAGGGCGGTGACCTGGGCCGCGTCACGCTCTGGGAGGTGAGCGGCATCACCGGCGGAGAGGCCTACGAGAACCAGCTCTCGCTGGCGCTGGCCCCCTCCCTCCGCCTCGGGCGCGTGCTGCGCCGGGCGCCGGCGCGCCTGGCCGGGCTGCGGCTGACGCTGGAGCTCCAGCTCCTCCTCGAGCTCGCCGGCGCCGACGCGCGCTTCCGGGGCCCGCGCTTCACCGGCCCTGCGCTGCTGCCGGGCGGCCCGGAGTCCATCGCCATCGCCGAGACGGGCGCGGTCTCCGCGGTCCAGACCGGGCTCGTGGAGGGCACCGGC
>JAKLHH010000652.1 GCA_022710245.1 Myxococcota bacterium | reverse complement strand
CCAGAGCTCCTCGATCTGACGGAGCGCCGCCTCGCGCCGGTGGCGGTGGGCCGAGGTGACGTCGGCGCGCGAGAGGTTCAGCAGCCGCGGCAGGTGCTCGCCCATCTCGCGATCGAAGCGCCGCACGGCCGAGTCGGTCCAGGCGCTGTCGTACTGGTTCGCGCGGAGGTGGTGCAGGATGAGGAACCGCACCGTCACGCGCAGCGGCCTGGGGAAGGCGAGGCGCCGCGCGATGCGATCGAAGAGGCGCGCGCCGGACTCCGCGTGGCCATGGAAGGTGACCTTGCCGTCGGGCGTGAGCGCGCGCGTCGGCACCTTGCCGACGTCGTGCAGCAGCGCGGCCCAGCGCACCGGCAGCTCGAGCACCGCCTGGGCGACCACCTGCTTGGTGTGCTTCCAGACGTCCTTGTGCCGCCGGCCCATCTCCTGGGCGAAGTCGACGGTCGCCTCCAGCTCGGGGAGGGCGCGCGCGAGGAAGCCCGACGCGTGCAGCCACTCGAGCGCCGCCTCGACGTCGGAGCCGAGGAGGACGCGCTCCATCAGCGGCAGCACCCAGTCGCCGCTCACCTCACCAGCGCCCTCGGACGCCGCGCGGAGCTCGGCGGCCCGCGCCTGAGGGGGCGCCCCGCCGCGCGCGATACGCGCGGCGAGCTCGAGCGCCTCGGCCGCCCAGCTACCCTTGATCAGCTCTTCGCTCTCGACTGCCACGGTGCTCCGGCGGTGAGGTGTCGCTCGCCTGCGCTCAGCCGAGCCAGCGGGACTCCTCGGCCATCCGCTTGCGGAAGGCCTCGAGCACGGGCTTGCCGCTCACCAGCTTCGCGGCGGCCTCCTCGTCGACGTCGTAGTGCGTGGCGAACTCCAGGCCCTCCTCGTACAGGAACTCGCGGGCCTCGTCGTCCTCGACGTAGGTGGCGGTGCTCTTGCCCTTGTGGCGCGCCTTGAGCGGCTTCTCCACGCGATGGGAGATCCAGTCCATCGACGAGCCGAGGTAGTCGCGCATCAGCTGCAGGTCGGCCTCGAGGGTGCCCAGCTCGTCGACGAAGCGCCCCGGGTAGCCGGCAGCGTCCTCACCGCTGAGCTCGAGGATCCGCTTCAGCGCGAGGCGCACGTAGACGACGTCGTCCACGTAGCCGAGCAGGCCCACGGAGTCCGGCATCGGGTCCGACGGCGAGATGCAATAGATGGCTGCGGCGGCGGCCACCTCCCGCGCGCTCGCGGGCAAGTTCTCGTCGGAGAGGGCCTCGAAGAGGACCTTCATGTCATAGGGGAGGGAGACCAGCAGCTGCCGCATCCGCTGGGTGAACTGCTTCTCGATGGACTCCGGGCTCATGGCTCCTTCCGTGGCGCCCGAGGGCGCCCTCGAGCGCTTGTGTCACATCTGCCCCGTCTTTGCAACCTGGCTGAGGCGCGACTCGGCTTGGCACGGACGCAGCCCGGATGATACCATCACTTCCGCGTTTGCAATGAAACACTGAGCGGACCCTGGTGGGGTGCTCGGTTAACTCTGGTCTGTGGGCGCCCCGCGCGGGCGCTCGGTGCTCCACAATGGGTTCCCGTCCGCCGCTCACCGGCTTCAACCACAACATTCGCTACGGGAACCGGGTCTACCACGTCCAGACCGAGGACTCCGGCCTCGAGACCCCCCACGTCTTCACCCACCTCTTCCTCGCCGGGATGATCATCGCCTCGGCCAAGACCGACTATCACGAGCTGGCCGCCGTCCCCGGTCACGAGGAGAAGCTCCGCAAGATCATGCAGGAGCAGCACAAGCGCCTGATGAAGGAGCTCAGGCACGGCGCCTACGATCAGCAGATCATCGCGATGATGGGGAGCGTCGACGCGGAGGAGGCGGCGGAGCTCTCCGCCCCGCTGGGCGCCGAGCTGCCCGCCGGTGGAGCCCCGGACGGGGCGCCCGCGCCGGCGCAGGCCGGGCTCGCCGAGGTGGTGGAGCCGGCGGCCGCCGAGGCAGCGCCCCCGCCCGCCTCGGTGCAGGAGCTGGAGCCGCCGCCTGCGGACCTGGCGCTGGTGGAGGCGGAGGCTGCGCCGGAGCCCGCGCTCGTCGGCGAGCCCACCGCGCACGAGCCTGCCCCCGCCAGCGTCCTTCAGCCCCCCCTCGCGGAGGCCGCCGAGGCGTCCGGAGCTGGCGAGGCGTCCGTCGGCGCCGAGCTGCCTGCGGCTGCGGAGGTGCTCGCCGCGCCGGAGCCCGCCGTGGCGGCGATCCCCGCCGTGGCGGTGCCGGCCGAGGCCGAGCTCGAGGGCGTCGCGGCAGAGCGACCGCGCCTCGACACCGACGAGGAGCCCGCTGTCTCCACCGGCAGGCGGGGGCTGCCCGACACCGCCGACTGGGCGGACCGTCCCGCCGAGCCACCGCCGGTGCCGCCGGCGCGCGCTTCGTCGACGAGCGTGCCGCCAGCGGTGCCGTCCCGAGCGAGGGCCATCCCGCCGGTGCCGGACCCGAAGCTGCCACCGCTCCCTCGCGAGCCCGAGAGCCGCATCCGTCGGCGCCGGCCCTCCGACGACGCGACCGTCCCCTACATGGAGCCGCCGCCCCCGCGCGCGCCCGCTCCCGAGGACGCCACCCGGCCGCAGTCCCAGCCGCCTCCGCAGCCTCCCCAGCCGCCGCGCGTCATACCCCGGCGCCCGACGCCGCCGCCCCGCGTGCCTCGCCCCGCCGCGCAGCCTGTGCAGCAGGCCCGCCGCCCGGAGGCGATCCGCCCGCGCGTCGCCTTCCCCGTCGGCGCCGAGCGGCCTCCGGTCCTCGAGGTGGAGGTCACGGAGCGAGTCGACATGCGCGAGGCCCTGCGCCGGCCGCCGGTGCCCCAGGCGCGCCCCGCGCAGCCGCGCGTGCCGGGCCTCGGGCGTCCGCAGCCGGGAGGCTCGATGCCGCGCATCTCGCGGACGGGTCTCCCCGCCGTCGGGGGGCGCTCTGCCGGCCGCTCGGATGACGACGCGCTGATCGTCGATCGTCCGCCCAGCGAGGAGCTCTCTCCGGCCGAGGACCAGCCCGCCGCGACGCTGGTCACGCCGACCTTCTACTCGCAGCAGCGCAAGCCGCCGGCCGTGGCGACGAGGAGCCGGTCCGCAGCGGGGCGTCCGCAGCAGCCGTCCCGGGTCTTCGGCAAGCCGGTGCCTGGCTCGACCGCCCTGCCGCGCGCGGGCGCCGACGATCGCACGCCAGTCGGGCCCCTCCACCCCCGTCGCTCCGGTGTCTACCCGCTGCCGGGGCTGGTCCCCGAGCGCCCGCCTCACCCGGATCCGCAGGTTCGCGCCGCGAGGCCGGGGGCGGTTCCGGCCTACGGCTCGACGCCCCAGCGCTACACCGCGCCGAGCAGGATGGCGCCCGTGGCGACCCCGAAGCCCGCGGCCGCTCCACGCAAGGGCGGCTCGACGGGCTCCTACGAGCGCGCCGCGTGGAGCCGTCCGCCGGGCACGCCGGCGATGGCGAGCCGGTCAATCTCGGGCGTCCAGCCGCCGCAGCCGTCGCAGCCGCAGCCGCCGCCGCGTCCGCCCGCGCGGCCGCCGGCTCCGGCGCAGACCCAGACCGGAGGCAGCCATCCGCCCAGCGCGCCGCGTCTGCCGCGCCCTGCCGCCCCCGCCGTCGAGGCCCACCCGGGTCGCCCGCGGGTGTCGTCGGCTCCCACGATGCGGCCGCTGCCGCGTACAGGCAGCGCCGAGGCGAAGCCGGTGGTGGCCCGTCCGGCGGTGATCATCAGCCAGCCGGTCCAGGTCGGTGAGCCCGATCGCCCACGCCGCCCGCCATCGACGAGGCAGGCTCCCGCCTCGGCGGTCCGCCCGACCGCGCCCACCGCGCGACCGCCCACGGCGCCCGCGCAGCGCCCGGTCGGCCAGGAAGGCCCGCCCGGCCGCAGCGGGCCGCGCGTGGTCAACCAGGGGCCCTCGATGTTCGGCGCCGGCCTGATCACCGAGCGCAGTCTCGATGAGGTGATCCTCTCCTACCTCGCCGAGGACATCGACGGCGGCGGCGACGACGAGTGACGCGAGCGCCGCGCCTCACCGCGTGCGCGAGGAGCGACGAGATGCGACGAGCCTGGCTCATCATCCTCTCCCTGGCGATCGGCTGCGACTCCTCGTCGCCGGCCCGCTACCCGACGGACGTCAAGGAGCGCTACCCTGCTCCTGCCAAGCTCGGCATCAGCGTGCCAGGCAAGGTGGGGCCGGCCGGTTCGGGGAGTGAGCAGCTCTTCAAGGTGGTGAAGGCCGCGTCGGCGACGGTGGCCCCGCTCGACCTCTTGAAGGAGTACCTCGAGGAGGGCGGCGAGGAGGACCGCGATCTCTCCATCACCATCGCGCTGACGGGGGCGCCGCGCGTGGCCGACCGGGTGGTCCGCTTTCGCCGCGGGAGCGCCAGCCGCCTCGACGTGGAGCGGGTCGGCGACCACGCCTTCATCTACCTGCAGTACAACCAGGGCACCGGCTTCGACCCTGACTACGCCATCGGTGAGACGCACATGCTGATCGAGGGCTCGACGCTGCCGCCGAAGGTGCTCGGCGCGCGCGTCGACCCGGTCACGGCCACCGGGCTCTCCGACGCCGCCATAGGCTACCTCCGCTTCTACCGCAACCACCGCCCCGGCGACGAGGACGACCTCCGCGCGGTGGGGCAGCTCGACTACACCATCAGCGAGAGCGGCAAGCGCTCCCTCCACCTCACATACACGCCGAAGCTCGGCATCGGCCAGGTGCTGCCAGCGGGGTTCTGGCAGCAGGCGCTCGCGGACGGCAGCGGCTTCATCTACGCCAGCGAGAAGCACACCGGCACGACGGTCTACGTGGTCCTCGCGCAGTACCGGGCCGACGGCGCGATGGCGGTCTGGGGCGGCGACGGCAAGCTCCTCGGCTGCTACAGCGGCGCCGGCGCCGAGCTCGGCACCGACGCGACCGCCTGCGGGGACTTCAACCAGAAGTTCACGCAGCCGCCGTCGAACAGCACCGTCTGGCCGGGGCTGCCGGCCGGCGTGCCGCACTAATTGTTGGTCGCGGCAGCTCCCCGCCACCGCCCGACGTTCCGGGGCGCCGCTCCAATTTGCCCTTCATCGCGGAGCCTCCGCCGCGGGAGGAGAAATTGCGGGTCCTCGCGGCCTGCGGCCGCTCCGGGATGAGACCGCCGCAATTGCGGGTCCTCGCGGCCTGCGGCCGCTCCGGGATGAGACCGCCGCAATTGCGGGTCCTCGCGGCCTGCGGCCGCTC
>JAKLHH010000651.1 GCA_022710245.1 Myxococcota bacterium | reverse complement strand
GAGCCGCGCAGCCCGAGCACCCCCTTGGACCTCGCGGCGCGGACCGCCGCCAGCCGTCCGTAGCCCGCGCCCGTGCCGCCGCCGGCGCCCTTGCCGAGGGTGCCCAGGCCGCCGAGGCCGACCGGGTCAGCGTCGTGGCCATCGAGGGCCTCGGCGGAGCCGCCGCCGCCGCGGCCGGTGCCGCGCAGCCCGAGCGCCGTCGAGGTGTCCTCGGCGGCCTCGCGTCCGCTCCAGTCGGCGAGCGCGGTGGCCCGCGCGACCCCGAAGGCGCGCCGCATCGCCTCGCTCTCGAGGACGAGGAGCGAGGTGTGGCGCGAGAGGAGCCCGTGCTGCTTGCTCAGCGCGACGATCGCCTCGCGGTGGTCGGCGGCCTCGTCGGCGGCGAGCTCGTCGATGGTGAGCTGCGCCCAGAGGCGGGGCAGGAAGGCGTTCCCCGCCCGCGGCTGCAGCTCGGCGGAGACGGGGTAGCTGGCGCGGAACGGCTCGCCGTTGACGCGGCCGCTCACGCGCACCGCGCCCTCGATGCGGCCGCGCGCGCGACCCGTGACGAGGAGCTCCTCTCCGGCGTGGAGGGTGGTCAGGCGGCGCGGCGCGATCTCGCTGACGCCCCCGGGGAGCTCGACGGAGAGCTCCTCGAGGACGGGGCCGTACTGGCGAGCGAGGACGAGCAGCGCCTGGCCGCGGGCGGTGGTGCCCGGCGCGTAGCCGAGGTAGCTCCCGCCGCCAGCGCGGGCGAGCGCCTCCAGGATCTTGCCGTCCACGGCGGTGCCCACCCCGACGGTGGTGAGGCGCGCGTGGCTGGGCCCCAGGTGGCGCGAGACGAGCGCCGTGAGGCGCCCTGCCTCCAGCTCGCCGGCGGTCGGCGTGCCGTCACCGAGGTAGATGACCCGCGCGGGGCGCGCGGCCGCTCGCCGCCCGAGGAGCTCGCCCGCGGCGCGCAGCGCCTCGCCGAGGTCGGTGGCGCCCCCCGGCGGGGTGCGCTCCAGGGAGGCGAGGAGGCTGGCGGTGGTGGTCGCCCCCGGGGCCTTCCATGCGCCAGCCGGGCGGCAGCGCGAGTCGCAGGTAAGGAGCGCGACCTCGTCGCTCCGGTCGAGCTCGGCGAGCAGCTCGGCGACGAGCAGCTTCTGCCGGCGGCTGGCCTCGCCGACGCTGCTGTAGGATCGATCGACGACGAGGAGGAGCGAGCGCGGCCTGAGGTCGCGGTAGCCGGGGAGCTCGGGGCGGAGCGAGAAGAGCGCATAGCCCGCCTCGCCGCCCGGCCCCTGGTAGGTGTGGACCTTCAGCGGCCCCGCCTCGCGCGTCGCGAAGTCGAGGACCAGGTCGCCCGCGGGGACGAAGCGGCTCGCCGCGAAGCGCAGCCGCTCCGAGGCGCCGTCCTGCCGCCGCTCGAGGGCGTAGCCGGGCGCGAGGAGCGGCTCCCCGGGCAGGTGCCCGGCGAGCTGCGCGGTCAGCTCGAAGCGGCGCGCGCGCGCCTTGCCCTCGCGGTCCTCGGCGAGGGGGTAGACGTAGCGGCGCCCGCGCGCGGTGGCCGGGAGGGTCTCGGTGTAGCCGAGGACGACGGTGCGGCTCCCGTGCGCCGGGATGGGGAAGATGCGCAGCTCGAACTGGCTGCCCTGCTTCCACTGGAGGAGCGCGGGGTCGCGCCAGGGGCCCGGCACCCAGACGTACTCCTCGGCCTTGCGCAGCGCGAGCGGCGTCGACTGCCGGATCACCCCGCGCCAGATCTTGGCGGCGCGGTCGCGCTCGACGAGGGTCCCCTCCTCCAGGCGGCCGTCGACCCACAGCGCGAGGCGCGAGATGCGCGCGCCCGGCGGGAGCGGGAAGCGGTAGACACCCTCGAGCGTCTCGCCGCCGGGGTTCTCGAAGGTCTCGCTGATCTCGGTCCGCGCCAGCGCGCCCTGGATCCGCACGTCGACCTTGTGCTCGGCGAGGGCGAGCGCGCGCGGGCTCGCCTCGCGGCCCGGCGGGTGCGCGGTGAGGGAGCCGAGACCCGAGGGGGCGGGCTCCGGATCGATCCCCTCCGCGGGCTGCGTCCAGGCGAGGACGCGGCCGAGGTCGGGCGCCTGCCCGGTCGAGACGCGCGCACGGGTCAGCGCGCCCTCCTGGGCCGGGCCCACGGTCTGCCAGCCGACGGCGGGGTCGCCGAGGCGCACGGCGCCGTGCACCACGTCGACCACCGCGAGCTGCTCGTCGGCGCTGAGGTGGAACTTGGTGCCGAGCACCTCGACGCGCCCGGTCGGCACGCGGATGGCGAACGGGCGTGCGCCGGCGCGCCGCGGGGCGACCTCGGCGACCAGCGCGCCCCGGCGGAGCTCGAGGAGGTCGGCGGCGTCGAGGCCGAGCTCGCTGCCGCGCCTGAGCAGCAGGGTCGTGCCGTCGGCGAGGCGCAGGCGGGCGCGGCTCTGCCCGTCGACGCGCAGCCGCGAGGGCGCGAGCTTCGCGCCCGCGGCGACCGGCACCCAGCGGCCGGCCACCCGCTGCTCGAGGCGAGGGGGCGCGCCGCCCGGGGCGGAGAGCTCGACCACCGCGAGCGCGGGCGCGCCCGGCACGGCGACGGGTGGCATCGGCCGGCGCCCGGCGGTGAGCGCCAGCCCGAGCGCCAGCGCGAGCCCGCCGGCGACGAGGGCCACGCGCAGCGCGAGGCTCTGCCTGGAGGCCGCGAGCAGCGCCGCGGCGCGGGTCCGCCAGGCGGGCGCAGGGTCGGCGGGCGCCGCCGCCAGCACGCGGGCGACGAGGTCGTCCGGCACGCGGAACCCATCGCCGAGCGCGACGAGGCCCGCCACCATGCGGCCGCTGCGGTGGACCAGCGCGGCGCAGGCCTCGCACCGATCGAGGTGCTCCTCGACGGCCTCGGGCGGCGGTTGATCCTCGAGGAGGCTCGCCAGCTCCAGCTCGATCTGCTTGCACGTCATCATCGCGACACCTCCTGACAGACAGCGCCCTCGGCGGGGGCGGGTGCGTCCTCGCGCAGCTCCTCGAGCTCGCGGCGCAGCAGCCGCAGCCCGCTGGAGGCCCTCTGCCGCGCGGCGTCCTCGCGGATGCCGCAGACCTCGGCCACCTCGCGGAAGCTGAGCCCGCCGGCGTAGCGCAGCAGCAGCACCTCCTGCGCGGCCGGCGTGAGCTCGGCCAGCGCGCGACGCAACCGCTCGCGCTGCCCGCGCGCGAGCGCGAGCTGGTAGGGGTCCTCGGGGGGCGCGGGGAGCGGCTGGAGCACCGCCAGCCGCGAGCGTCGGCCACGCTTCTGCAGGGCGTGGCCGCAGGTGCGGCGGGCGATGGTGTAGAGCCAGGGCCGCACGGCGGAGCGCCCCTCGAAGCGGGGCATCGCTCCGTGCGCCGCCAGCAGGATCTCCTGCACCAGCTCCTCGGCCTCGCCCTGGTCGCCGAGCGCGGCGAGGCAGAAGCGACCGAGGCGCGCGGCGTAGGCGCGGGCCAGGAGCTCGAGCGCTCGCCGGTACTCCTTGCGCGCGATGCTGTGGCTGATCAGGCTATCGGTGTCGTCTGGTGGCTTCGCCCCGGGGGCCGGTCTCGCGCCGCTCTGCATGTTGCCTCCGTGTCTGAAGTGGCCGCGAGGGGCGAATCCGTGAGGTCCTCGCGAGCCGGCCGCAGGGTTGGACAGGCGCGGGGCAGGAAGGTTTTGTCCCCGCACCTCTGGCGAGGGTCAGGCGAGGGTTCAGGCGAGGAGGGTAGTATGCGATACTACATGGCCAGGAAGGTGCTGGTAGGGCTCGTGGTGCTGCTCGGCGCGGCCGCGGTGAGCTGCAAGAAGCCAGTCAAGCCGCCGCGCATCACCACGACGATCTTCCCCACCGAGGGCATGACCTGCGGCGCCTGCGAGCGCGCCATCCAGGAGACGGTGGGGAGGCTCGACGGCGTGCAGGCGGTGAAGGCCTCGAGGACCCTGCGCCAGACGCAGGTCACCTATGACGAGGTCCGGCTGCAGCCGGGGCAGATCGTGGAGGCGATCACCCGGCTCGGTTACCGCGCCGCGTCCCCTCCCCGCGCTGCCCGCGCCGCCGAGCCCTCCGGCGGACGCTGATCGCCTCGCCGATCTTGCCCTGCTGGCGTCCTTCTGACGCTCCGCGAGGGCGGACTTGCCCTGCTCGCGTCCTGCGGACGCCGCGCGGTGAAGGGCAAGTCCCTCGGCGACGGCCATGCTCGTCGCGCCGCCGGACACCCCGGCAGCCGACCGCGCCGAGGAGGACGCCATGTTCGAGCACCTGCTCACCGATCAGCAGCGCGCGCTGCGGGACGAGGTCCGCGACCTGGTCCGCTGGGTGCCGCGCGACTGGATCCTGGCGATGGACCGCGACGAGCTGCAGTTCCCCAAGGAGTTCCTCGCCGAGGCCGGCCGGCGGCGGCTGCTGGGGGTGCGCCACCCGGAGCGCTGGGGCGGGCGCGGCCTCACCTGGGTCGACACCTGCATGGTGATGGAGGAGGTCGGGGTCCTCGGCTACATCTTCGCCTGCGTCTTCGGCGTCGGCGCGGAGCTCGTCTGCGACGCGATCGTCGCCGCGGGCACCGACGAGCAGCGCGAGCGCTACGTGCGCCCCCTCCTCGAGGGGCGGCTCTTCGCCGCCGAGTGCCTCACGGAGCCGCGCGGAGGCTCCGACTTCTTCGGCGCCACCACCCGCGCCGTGCGCGACGGCGAGGACTACGTGCTGAGCGGCCAGAAGCGCTTCATCGTCGGAGGGGACGGCGCCGACTACTTCCTGGTCTACGCCAAGACCGATCCGGACGCGCCGCCGCACCGCTCGATGACCTGCTTCCTCGTCGACCGAGGCCCCGGCGTGGAGACGGCGTACCTCTACGGGCTGATGGGCTGCCGCGGCGGCGGCGCGGCGCGCGTCTCCTTCAAGGATGTCCGCGTCCCGGCGCGTAACGTGCTCGGGCAGGTGAACGGGGCCGCCGACATCTTCTACCCGATGATGATCCCCGAGCGCCTCGGCACCGCCGCGATGACCATCGGCGCGGCGCGCCCGGCGCTCGAGATCGCGACCCGCTACACGGGCAAGCGCAAGGCGTTCGGCCGCACCATCCGCGACTTCCAGGGCGTCAGCTTCCAGATCGCCGAGGCGCTGACCCTCCTCGACGCGAGCCGGAGCCTCGTCTACACCACGGCGCGGGCGGTGGACGCGAGCGCGCCGGCGGCCTATGTCCGGCGGCTGGTCAGCGAGACGAAGAAGTTCGTCACCGAGTCGTGCCAGCAGGT
>JAKLHH010000650.1 GCA_022710245.1 Myxococcota bacterium | reverse complement strand
TGCTCGGGTAGAGTACTCGCGTGGAGCTGGACGCGAAGACCCTCACGGTGGAGGACCGGACGCCCGCGGAGGGCGCTCGCGCGGAGCAGCCCGCGCTCGTCCTCGCCCTGAGCTGCGCTCCGGCCCTGCTCATGCCCTGCCGGCACCTGCTCGGCCAGGTGGACGAGGTCGTCATCGGACGGGGCAGCGAGCAGCGCGCGACGCGGCGCCGGGACGGTGGCCTGCGCCAGCTCCAGCTCACGCTGCCGGATCCCCGGATCTCGTCCTCGCACGCCCGGCTGGCGCGCCTCGACGGGGGCTGGGTGATCGAGGACGCCAGCTCCAAGAACGGCACCCTGGTGAACGGCGCGCCGCAGCAGACCGCGCCCCTCCAGGACGGCGACCTGGTCGAGCTCGGGCACAGCTTCCTCGTCTTCTCGTCGGGCCACCCGGTGAGCGCGGCCCCGCCGGACCTCGCCGCGGACGCCCTGCCGCTCGGCACCCCGGAGCTTGCGACCTTCGATCCGGGCCTCGCCGCCGAGCTCGATGGGCTCACGCGGCTGGCGCCCTCGACGGTGAGCATGCTCCTGCGCGGTCCCACCGGCAGCGGCAAGGAGGTCGTGGCCCGGGCGCTACACCAGCTCTCTGGCCGGCGCGGGCCGTTCCGCGCCGTGAACTGCGGCGCCCTCCCCGGCGAGCTCGTCGAGGCCGAGCTCTTCGGCCACCGGCGCGGGGCCTACACGGGCGCGGTCGAGGACCGGCCCGGCCTGATCCGCTCCGCCCAGGGCGGGACCCTGCTCCTGGACGAGATCGGCGATCTGCCGCTGGCCAGCCAGCCGGCCCTGCTGCGCGTGCTGCAGGAGCGCGAGGTGCTCCCGGTCGGCGCGGCCGAGGCAGTCCCCGTCGACGTGCGGATCGTCTCGGCCACCCACCGCGAGCTCGAGGTCATGGCCGAGGCAGGGACCTTCCGTCGGGATCTGCTGGCGCGTCTCGCGGGCCACACGGTCACGCTGCCGCCGCTCGCCCGCCGACGCTGCGACCTCGGGCTGCTGGTGCGGGCGCTGCTGGCGCGGCTCGGGGGCACGCAGGCGGCCTTCACGCCCCGCGCCGCCCGGGCGCTCTTCCTCCACGGCTGGCCGCTCAACGTCCGCGAGCTGGCGGCGTGTCTCGCATCGGCCCTGGTCCTCGCCGGGCAGGCCCCGATCGATCTCGAGCACCTCCCCGAGACGGTGCGGGCGAGCACGCGGCCGCTGCCCGCCTCCTCGGCGGACGAGGGGCGCGGCGACGAGGAGCTCAGGCGCAGGCTCGTCGGGCTCCTCCGCCAGCACCGCGGCAACGTGACGCTGGTCGCCCGGGAGCTGGGCAAGGCGCGGATGCAGATCCACCGCTGGGTCAAGCGCCTCGGCCTCTCCTTGGCCGACTATCGCTGATCGACGCCAGGACGACGCGCGGATCATCGACGCTGGCGGTCTCCCCGCCCGCTGACCGCCGCGCTCGACGAGCCACCCGGGCCTGCTTCAGCGCGTGAAGCGCTCGCGGCAGTAGCGGCAGCGATAGTGGCGGAGGATGCGCACGCGCTGCTCGTAGACGTTGTGGTTGGCGCCCGCGGCGTCCTGCAGGCTCGTCGCGGCCATCTCCTCGGAGCGCTCCCGCTTCACCAGCCGCCCGGCGAAGAAGCGCTTGCAGTGCGGGCAGCGGAAGAGGAAGAGGTAGTAGAGCCCGATGAGCAGCGTCAGCGCTCCGAGCACGGCGCCGACGGTGATCGGGGCGTAGGGACCGATGAACCACACCACCGCGCCGACGATGCCGAGCAGCATGAGGATCAGGATGGTGACCCCGATCCCGTGCCCGATGCGTCCTCGACGGCCCCGGTGCTCGCGCTGCATCTGCTCTTGCTGCTGCATCTGCTCTTGCTGCTGCATCTGCTCTTGCTGCTGCATCTGCTCTTGCTGCTGCATCTGCTCTTGCTGCTGCTTGGCGACCTGCTTGCGTCGCGCCTTCTCCTGCTGCTGGCTCATCGCGGCTCCGGGGCGCTGCTCCTGCGCGCAAGCCTACCGCAGACACCGGGGCAGGACCACGCCGCAGCCACGCTCGAATCGCTGGAGGGGCGCTACCCGAGCCTGCGCAGCCGCGCCGCGAGCTCGGGCGTCAGCACGCCGTCCGCCTCGAGGCGGTCGATGGAGGCGATCCGATCCGGCCCGGCCGGCAGCTCGAGCGAGGCCCTGGGGACGCCCGCGTCGCGGAGCTTGAGGTCTCGTCCCAGGCAGGGGCCGACTCGAGCGTCGATCTTGCCGTCGTCACCGCCGTCGCGGCCGAGACCGAGGCAGGGTGTCACCTTCAGGTCGCGTCCGGCCGGGCCCAGGTCGACCGGTGGGCTCAGACAGGGACCGCACCCCGGCACCGAGGCGAGCGTGAGCCCGCCCGCGAGGAGCGCACCGACGAGGAGCAGCGCGCCGAGGAGCCCACCGGCGATCGGATAGCCACAGCTCGCCAGCGCGAGGGGGACGACGAGGAGACCGACGACCACGAAGAGACGACGCCGGAACATGAATCCCCCTCTTGCGCGAGAGACGCGCCGCGCTAACCGACCCTGCGCAGTCGCGCCGCGAGCTCGCACGTCAGCACGCCGTCCGCCTCGAGGCGATCGATCGCGGCCAGGCGCTGCGCGCCCGCGGGCCCCTCGAGGGTGGCCTTGGGTGTGCCCTTGTCCGGCGCGATGTCGAGGCAGGGGCCGATCTTGTGATCGGGGCCCTTGTCGGGCGCGACGTCGAGGCACGGCCCGATCTTCAGGTCCGGGCCGAGGTCCGGCGGCCGTGGCGAGAGACAGGGGCCGACCTTGCCGTCCAGCTTGCCGTCCGGGCCTGCCTCCCTGCGCATGGTGAGGCAGGGGCTGAGATCACCTGGCTTGACCGAGTCGTCGCACCCCGTGAGCGAGGTGAGGGTGAGCCCGCCCGCAAGGAGCGCGGCGACGAAGAGCAGCGCTCCGACGATCCCGCCGGCGACGGGGAAGCCGCAGCTCGCCAGCGCGAGCGGCAGCGCGAGGAGCGCGAGGACGACGAGGAGGTGCCGCCAGCGACCGCGCATGGCTACCCGAGCCTGCGCAGCCGCGCCGCGAGCTCGGGCGTCAGCACGCCGTCCGCCTCGAGGCGGTCGATGGCCGCGAGGCGATCCGGCCCGGCGGGGAGGTCGAGCGAGGAGCCCGCGTCCGGCGGCAGCGGCGAGAGGCAGGGGCCCACCTTCTGATCGACTCCCTTGTCGGGCGCCATCTTTAGGCAGGGCGTCATCTTCATGTCCGGCCCCAGGTCCGGCGGCAGCGGCGAGAGGCAGGGGCCCACCTTGCTGTCGGGCACCTTGCTGTCCAGGGCGGGCGAGAGGCAGGGCCCGATCTGCGCGTCGACCTTGCCGTCGGTGCCGCCGTCTCGCCGCCCGGTCATGTCGAGGGAGAGACAGGCCTTGACCGAGAGGCACGCCTTGACCGAGTCGTCGCACCCCGAGAGCGAGGAGAGCGTGAGCCCGCCCGCGACGAGCGCGCCGACGAGGAGCAGCGCGCCGAGGATCCCGCCGGTGACCGGAAAGCCGCAGCTCGCCAGCGCGATGGGGACGGTGAGGAGCGCGAGGGGCACGAGCAGACGCTGCCAGGGCCGCCAGGACACAGGTCACCTCCGGAGGCTGGGCGAGCCTCTATTGTAGATGAGGCGGCGCCAGGTGCGAAGCCCTCAGATCCCGAGGAGCTCCCGCAGCCGGCGCGAGGCGCTGCGCGAGACCTCGACCCGTCCGTTGTCCGAGAGCACCGCGACGTAGCGCCCGCCGTCGACGGGCTCCAGGCGCAGCAGCCGCTCGAGGTTGATGATGGCCTTGCGGTGCGCTCGGAAGAAGCGCTGCGGGTCGAGGCGGGTCTCCAGCTCGGCGAGGGTGAGGTCGCTGGTGTAGACCTTGCCGCCCGCGTGCAGCGCGACCAGCTCCTGGTCCGCCTCGCAGCGCGTGATCTCGGCGACGGGCAGGAGCACGATGTCGTGCACGAAGGTGACCGGGATGCTCTGGGCGTAGCGCGGCCGGTCGAGCGCCGCGAGGAGCCGATCGTAGCCCTCGCGGAAGCGCGCCTCGGCCGAGCGCTCCTGGGCGCGCCCCACCGCCCGCGCGACCTCCCGCTCGCCGAAGGGCTTCAGCAGGTAGTCGACGGCGCCCACGGCGAAGGCGTCGAGCGCGTAGCGATCGTAGGCGGTGGTGAAGATCACGTAGCGAGGGGGCCGCGCCAGGCGCCGCAGCACCTCGAAGCCGTCGCAGTCGGGGAGCTGCACGTCGAGGAAGATCAGGTCTGGCGCCAGCCGATCGATCAGCGCCACGGCCTCGGCGCCGGTCGCGGCCTCGCCGCGGAGCTCGAGCCCCGAGGCGGCGAAGGGCTCGAGGAGGCGCGCGAGCCGGCGGCGGGCGCGCTCCTCATCGTCGACGAGGACGCAGGTGATCGGGCTCATGCGGCCACCTCCACGGGCGCCGGCGCTGGCACCACCAGCTCGGCGATGGTGCGGGCGCCGTCCTCGCTGGTGCGCACCTCGAGGCGGCCGGCCTCGCCGTGGCTGAGCGCCAGGCGCCGTCGCGCGGTCTCCAGGCCGAGGCCGCCCACCCGCTCTCCGCGGAACGGCCCCGGGCTCTCGACGCGCACCCGGACGCGCGCGGCGCCCGCCTCGCGCTCGAGGGTGGTCACCACCTTGACCAGGCCCCCCGCCGCCGCGCGCTCGACGCCGTGGCGGACCGCGTTCTCGCAGAGGACCTGCACCGAGAGCGAGGGGACCAGCGCCCCCTCGGCGGCCGGGTCGCGCTCCACCGCGACCTCGAGCCGCGCGCCGAAGCGCGCCCGGCAGAGGTCGAGGTAGTCGGCGCAGAGGTCCAGCTCCTTGCCGAGCGGGACGCTGGGTCGGCCCGAGCAGTCGAGCACCGCGCGCAGCAGGCCGCTCAGCCGCACCACGCAGCGCTCGGCCTCGGCCGGGTCCTCGCGGCAGAGCTCCGCCACCAGGTTCAGCGCGTTGAAGAGGAAGTGCGGATCGAGCCGCGACTGCAGCGCGAGCAGACGGGTCTCCTCGAGGGCGCCGAGCAGCGCCAGCGCCTGCCGGTCGCCGACCTCGAGGCGGCGCTCGAGCGCCAGGTGTCGCGAGAGCCCCCACCCCGCGGCCACGAAGAGCGGGATGGAGATGACGAGCGACGACCAGGCCGAGAGGTGCGGGAGCGCGCCGCGGAGGAG
>JAKLHH010000065.1 GCA_022710245.1 Myxococcota bacterium | reverse complement strand
TCATGGATGACGAGGAGGATCATGCCCGCGAGGCAGATGATCAGATCGTGCTGCCGCTCGTGGCGGTGCCAGGCCTTCACCACGCCGGGGTAGGTCACCGAGAGGTAGACCTGGCCGAAGCGGACCAGGTCGGGGTCACCGTCGCGGACGAGCTCCATCAGGCGCCCGCGCTGGTCGGGGATGACGGTGAGGGGCTTGACGCGGACGCCGTCGATCACGGCTCGCCTCCCTGCGCTGCGCGCCGCGACTCGATGAAGCGAGCGAGCCCGTCACGCCAGGTCATCATGCGGTCGAGGCCGCGGATCCGCAACAGGTGATTCGCCAGCGCCGTGAAGGGCGCGCGCCGCGCGGGGGCAGCGAGCTGGTAGTCAGCGATGGCGACGATGCCGGCGGGGTCGCGCCCGGCGAGGAGCAGCGCCGTGCGCGCGAGCTCGTACCAGCTCGTGGGTCCGCCGCCCGCGGCGTGGTAGGTCCCGTAGCAGGGGGTGCGCAGGAGGACCAGGAGCTGCGCCGCGAGGTCCACCGTCCAGGTGGGGCTCGCGAAGCGGTCCGCGACGATGCGGAGCGGCGCCGTGGGATCGGCCTTCTCCAGCACCCAGTCGACGAAGCCGGCGCGGCCGGGGCCGAAGAGCGCCGCCACGCGGACGATGTAGTGGCGCGGGCAGAGGGCGCGTACGAGGAGCTCGCCGGCCAGCTTGGACTGGCCGTAGAGGTTCGGCGGCGTGCCGGTCGGGTGGTGCTCGCAGTAGGGCTCGCGGCGGGAGCCGTCGAAGACGTAGTCGGTGCTGACGTGGAGGAGCGGCACGTCGGCCTCGAGCGCCGCGAGCGCGGCGTTCTGGGCGCCGGCCGCGTTGATGGCGAAGGCGGTGTCGGGGTCGCGCTCGGCCTCGTCGACGTGGGCCTGCGCGGCGGAGTTGATGATCAGCTCGGGCCGCGCGTCGCGGGCGCGGGCGCGCAGGGCGTCGAGGTCGCGGAGATCCAGCTCGGCGTGGCGCGGCGCCACGACCTCGACGCCGGCTGCGCGCAGCGCCGGCGCGAGCGCGCTCCCGAGGAGGCCGCTCCCGCCGAGGAGCAGGACGCGGCGTGGATCCGATCGGAGCTCCATCTCTCTCTCCTCTCGCCGCGCTCACGAGCCGCGCAGCACCGCAGGGATCGTGCGCAGCAGTACGCCGGCGTCGAGCAGCAGCGACCAGGTCACGATGTACTGCAGGTCAAGCTCGACCATCTCGTCGAAGCGCCAGCGGCGCTGCTTGTCGATCTGCCAGAGGCCGGTCAGGCCGGGGCGCACGTGCAGGCGCCCCCGCTGCCAGGGCGTGTAGCGCTGGACCTCGTCCTCCGTCGGTGGGCGTGGCCCGACCAGCGACATGCGACCCTGGATAACATTGATCAGCTGCGGCAGCTCGTCCAGCTTGTGGCGGCGCAGCCAGGCGCCGAGGCGGGTCACCCGCGGGTCGTCGGGGATGCGGGTGAGCGGTCCCTCCGCGATGTTGCCCCCGGCGGGCGGCTGCCCCCCGGTGGTCATGGTGCGGAGCTTGATGATGCGGAAGCGCCGGCCGCTGCGGCCGACGCGCGTTTGCACGAAGAGCGCCGGGGCGCCGTCGTGCACCCGCACAGCGAGGCCGAGGACGACGAGCAGCGGCGCGGCGACGAGCAGCCCGGCGCTCGCCAGCGTGAGGTCGAGAGCGCGCTTGAGGAGCTGCTTGAGCGGGTCGAGGGGCGGGCGGGAGATCTCGAGGGCGGGGCGGCCCGCGAGCTCGCCCGGTCGCCGGGCCAGGAAGACCGGCAGGTCCGGCCCGGTGAGGAGCTGCACCTCGAGCCCGCGGGCGCGCGCCTGCAGCGCGAGCGGGACGAGCGCGCGCAGCGACCGCCCGGTGAGGAGCACCGCCTCGGGGCGCTCGCGGTCGAGGAGGGCGAGCAGGAGTCGCTCGGCCTCGCGCTGCGCCGCCTGCTCCTCCAGCTCCGGCGCGGTGAGCGGGAGCACGGCGCAGACGCGGTAGCCGGCGCCAGGGCCGGCGGCCAGCGTCGAGGCCAGCTCGCCGAGCCCGGCCTCCTCTCCGACGAGGACGGCGCGGCGGAGCAGGCGCCCGCGTGACCAGGCGCGCGCACACGCGGCGCGGATGAGCACGCGGACGAGGCCGGGCGCGACGAGGAGCCAGACGAAGAGGAGCAGGAGGAGTGATCGCGAGTAGAGGAACCCGCTCCGGTAGCCGGGCGCGAAGAAGAGGAGGATCGTCCCAAGGAGGGCCACCGCGACGGTGGCCTGCGCCGCGCGCGTCCAGGCGCGGAGCGCGTCGGCGGCGCGCTCGATCCGGTAGAGCCCGAGCCAGGCGTGGGCGAGGACCAGGAGGGGCGCCGCGGCGACCACCACGGGCCAGTGCGCGGCCGCCGAGGCAGGCGCGAGCGCGAGCGGCCCCGCGAGCAGCCCGCGGAGCCAGGCGCAGCACGGCAGGCCGGCCAGGACCAGCGCCGTGTCGAGGATCAGCAGCGCGAGCACACCGACGGAGGCGCGCAGCCTCTGCGGCGGCAGCCTCTGCGGCGGCAGCCTCTGCGGCGGCAGCCTCTGCGGCGGCAGCCTCTGCTCCGGCAGCCTCTGCTCCGGCAGCCTCTGCTCCGGCAGCCTCTGCTCCGGCATCAGCCTCTGCGGCGGCAGCCTCTGCTCCGGCATCAGCGGCCTCCTCGCCGGGCGGCCGCGAGGCGCCCGGGCCCGTGCCACTTGAGCCAGTAGCGGACGCCGCTGGTCAGGTGGTGGACCGCCGCGAGCCCAGGCCTGACACTGGCGCGCGCATACCCGTGGAGGAAGCGCGCGGCGGGGACGTACCAGACCTCCCAGCCGGCGAGGGCGAGGCGTCGGCAGAGGTCGACGTCCTCGAAGTAGAGGAAGAAGCGCTCGTCGAGGCCGCCCACCTCGAGGGCGGCCCGCCGGCGGAGCAGCAGGCAGGCGCCCTGCACCCAGTCGACGACTCGCGGGGAGGCATGATCCCAGTCGAGCATCAGGTGCTGGCGGAGCGCGGGGTGGTCCGGCCAGAGGCGGCCGAGCGGCGTGCGGCGGAGGAGGATCGCGCGCCCGGTGTAGAAACGGCGGCACGAGGGCTGCAGCTCGCCCTCCGCGCCGATGAGCGCGCCGGCGGCGAGCCCGGCGTGGGGCGTCCGCTCGAGGTGCTCCGCCAGCCGATCGATGGAGCCAGGCAGCACCTCGATGTCCGCGTTGAGGACGAGGAGGTGGGGGGCGCGCGTGGCCGCGAGCGCCTGGTTCACCGCGCGGGCGAAGCCGAGGTTCCGGTGGTTCTCGAGGAGGCGCGCGGAGGGGAAGCCCTGGCGGACCAGCGCCGCGCTGCCGTCGCACGAGGCGTTGTCGATCACCAGCACCTCCTCGAGCGGGGCCGCGCTGCCTGCGGGCAGGGAGGCGAGGCAGCGGCGGAGCGCCGCGGGGGTGCGGTAGCTGATGACGACGACCGCGAGCTCGAGGGCGCTCACCCGAGCACCTCGGCGTGGACGCGCGCCCGCGCCTCCGCGAGCGCACACCCGAGCAGCTCGGCGTGGACGCGCGCCCGCGCCTCCGCGAGCTCGAGGGCGCTCACCCGAGCACCTCGGCGTAGACGCGCGCCTGCGCCTCCGCTGCCGCCGCCTCGGTGAAGCGCTCGAGGACGCGCGCTCGAAGCGGCGGGGAGGGGCCACGGCGCCGGGCCTCGCGGACGGCGCAGAGGATCGAGCCGGGGTCGGCTGGATCGCAGTAGAGCGCGTCGTCGCCGAGGAAGGCGCGCGCGTAGCCGCGGTCGCTGGCGACCACCGCGCAGCCGAGCGCGGCGGCCTCCAGGCTGGCCAGGCCGGCGGTCTCGAACCACGAGGGGAGCACGTGCACGGAGGCAGCGGCCATCGCCGAGAGGACCAGCGGGCGAGGCAGGCCGGTGAGGAGCAGGGTGCGCGGTCTGGCGAGGGCGGCGCGCGCCAGGGCCCGCGCGTAGCCAGGCTGCAGCGGGTTCGCGCGGCCGATCAGCACGAGCGGCGCCGGGTCGTCGCGGAGCGCCTCGACGAGGGAGAGCTGGTTCTTCAGATCCTCCAGGCGCCCCACGGAGAGGACGAAGCCGTCGAGCCCCGAGCGGCGGCGAAACTCGTCGCCGCTCGCCCGCGCCAGCTCGGCGGGGTCGACGCCCACCGGCACCACCACCTCGCGCCGCGTCCCCGGCAGCCGTGACCGCAGCCGCGCCGCCTCCAGGTCCGAGCCGAGCACGACCACATGTGAGGCGTCGAGGAGCTCTCGCTGCAGCGCCAGCGCGAGGCCTGTGCCGAGGACCGCTCCGCCGGCGAGCGCGAGCGCGAGGCCGGGGCGCCGGGCGAGCGCGCGAGGGCCGGGCCGTCCGAGGTGCGAGAGCGCGCGCAGGTCCTCGACGCGAGCGCCCGGGTCGAGCAGCGCGGCGAGCAGCCGACCCGCGCCGCGCCGACCGCGGCGGTGGTACTCCTCGAGGTCCTGGTAGATCGCGGTGCAGACGACGGGCAGCCCGCGCGCGCGCGCGTGGCGTGCCTGCAGCGCGGGCTCGAGCGGACGGGAGAGGTTGAAGACGTGCACCAGCTGGTGGCCGCCGAGGCGCGGCGCGAGCGCGAGGCTCAGCCCGGCGCGCTCGCCGAGGCAGCGGCGCAGCGCGAGGAGCTGGCGCGTATCGCCGCCCGGTCGCGTGAGCAGGTCAGGCCGGCCGCAGAGGAGGACCCGGGCCCTCATCGCGGCCCCCCGCGTACCGGTCGCGCCGGTCCCCGCGCGGGCGCCGCATCGGCCGCGGTTGACCAGAGCCGCCGCAGGCCGCGCGCGAGCTCGGCGGCCGGCGCGCTCAGCGCGGCCCCTCGCGCCAGCCAGAGCCCGCTCAGGAGCAGGCCGAGGAGCGGGCGCTGGCGCGGCAGGTGCTCGGCGGCGAAGCGCAGGTAGCCGCCGTAGACGCGGGCCAGCCGGTCCGGAGTCCAGCGCGGGTTGCCGAGGTGCCGCACGATCACCGACGGTTCGAGCCAGAGCTCGCGGCCGGCCCGCTCGAGCCGCCAGCAGAGGTCCATGTCCTCGCCGTAGACGAAGTAGCGCTGGTCGAGGCCGCCGAGCTCGCGGAGGAGGCGCGTCGTGGTCACCAGCACCGCGCCGATCAGCCAGCCGCGCCGCGGCCGGCCGCCGAGCCAGCGCGCGGCCAGAGAAGCGAGCTCGGGGTACGGCGCCCGTGAGACCTGGGGGGCGCCGTCCTCCCCGACGAGCGCCGGCGCGACCAGCCCCACGCAGGGCCGCGCCTCGAGCACCGCGACCAGCCGGCGGAGCGCGTCGGCGGGGAGCTCGGCGTCGGGGTTCACCAGCGCGAGGAAGCGGCCGCGCGCGCGATCGAGCGCCTGGTTCACGGCGCGCGCGAAGCCGAGGTTCTCCTCGTTCGCCAGGCAGCAGAGGTGGGCGCGCCGCCGGGCCACCTCGAGGCTGCCGTCGCGCGAGGCGTTGTCGACGTAGAGGAGCTCGAGCTCGCCGACGCCCGACTGCGCCTCGAGGCTGTCGAGGCAGCGCTCGAGCGTGTGGGCGTGATCGTGGCCGACCACGATGGCGGTCAGACCAGGAGCGTCGGACCCGGGGCGGAGCATCACTCGCATTCTACTCCGCCTCGACCCGGGCGGAGCATGGGGTAGACTGGGGCGATGGCGTTTCCGGCGAAGCTGATGCTGCAGACGACCTCGCGCTGCAACGCGGCCTGCGGCTTCTGTCCGTACCCGGCGACCTCACGCGAGCTACCGCAGGGGGAGATGGACGACGCGCTCTTCGCGCGCATCCTCGACGAGTGCGCCGCGCATCCGGGGTCGGTGCAGCGCCTGCTCCTCTACCTGATGAACGAGCCGCTCTGCGACCCGAGGCTGGTCGCGCGGATCAACCTGGCGCGGGCGCGGCTCCCCGGCGCCGCGCTCCACCTCCTCAGCAACGGCAGCCTCCTCACCGAGCGCCGCGGCGACGAGCTGATCGACTCGGGGCTCGACTGGATCGGGCTCAGCGTGCACGGGTTCAGCCGCGAGGCCTACGAGGGGGCGATGGGGCTCAGGCGCGACCTCACCTACCGCCGGGTGGAGCGCTTCGTCGAGAAGGCGCTCGCGCGTCGGGGGCCGGAGTTCGTCCTCGTCACCTTCAACGGCGGCGGGCCGGTGACGCCCGTCGAGCGCGAGGCGGAGCTGGCCCACTTCCGCGCGCTCGGGGTGCGCCGCCTGAGCTACTTCGAGCGCTCCATCAGCCGCGCCGGCAACGTCGCGGGGATCCCCGGGCCGCGGAACGCGCGCGTTCGCGGCTGTCGCGGGCTCTGGTGGTCGGAGATGCTGCACGTCCTCTGGAACGGGGACGTGGTGCTCTGCTGCATGGACTGGCGGAGGCGGGTGGTGGTGGGGAGCCTGCGCCGAAGCTCGATCGCGGAGCTCTGGGGGTCGGACGCTCACCGGCGCGTGCGCGCCATCGTCGCCGGCGAGGAGCCGCTCCCCGACGGGTTCCCCTGCAGCCGCTGCGAGGAGGCGATCGTCGAGCCTGACCCGCCGCGGCGGTCGCTGGGCCTGATCGTCCTCCCCTGCGCGGCGCCCGCTGCCTCATCCCGGAGCGTCCCACAGGGACGCGAGGACCGGGCGCCCGCTGCCTCATCCCGGAGCGTCCCGCAGGGACGCGAGGACCGGGCGCCCGGCTGGCGTGAGGAGCTCCTCACGCTGGGGGCGGGGCTCGAGGATCTGAGCAGCGAGGTGCTCTCCCGGCTGCCTGCGCTGCGGCCCGTGCCCGGCGTCAGCGGTGATCCCTCGACGGAGGTGGTCCTGCGCCACCCGGAGGAGGTGGAGTTCTGCGTGGACCGCAGCCGCCGGCTCCCGGCAGAGCGGCTGGTCTTCCTGCTGCGCCGCGAGTGCCGCGCGGTGCTGCTCGAGGTGCTCCGCCGTCTGCGCGAGCGCGAGCCCACGCGCGCCCTCCTCGTCCTCACCGACGGCGAGCCGCCGCCGCCGCTGCTGGCCGAGCTCGCGGTGCCATGCGCGCCCCTGCGCACGGTCGAGGAGGCAACGGCGTGGCTGGAGCGGGCCGCCGGGTGCGGCGAGGGCCCGCGCGCGGAGACGCCCGAGGCTGGCAGCGCGCTCGCGGGCGGCGCGTCCGCGCCGGAGAGAGCGCGCTGGCGGCCGCCGGGCTGGCAGGGGGTCGGCGCCGGGATGACGCGGCCAGGACCTGCCGAGGAGGAGCCACCAGCCGCGGCGCGTGCCGTCCTCCGGCTGCGCCCCCTGCTGCGCAGCCTCGGCGAGCTGCGGCGGAGCCCGCTCCAGGCGAGCGGGGACGTGCAGCACGAGCTCGCCCTTCTGGGCGAGGCCGCGGTGCAGTGGGCCCTGGGACTCGGCCGGGGCTTCCCCTCCGCCGGAGAGTCTGCCCTTCATCGCGGAGCGTCCGCAGGACGAGAGCAGGGCAACGTGACCGGCGTCCCCGGCTCGCTCGAGCTGGGACCGGCGGTCCGCCCACCCGAGCGCCCCCGCCTCGCGCCGCGAGCCCCGGCGCCCGCGCGAGCGACTCCCGCGGCGCCAGCCGCGCCAGCCGCGCCTGCCGCGTCAGGCGAAGAGGAGGGGGCCTCGAGCGCGCCGTCGGGGACGCCGGCAGAGACAGCGCCGCGAGCCACGCAGCTCCCATCCATCGCCGAGCGAGCTCACGCCCGCGAGGCGCCGCCCTCGCCCTGGCAGCGGCGTCCCGACCGGGAGCGCGCACCGGAGGCGCTGCTGATCACGCTGCCCCCCTGGGGCATCCACAACCCACCCGTTGGGCTCGCTCACCTGGCGGGCTATGCGCGCGCCGAGGGGCTGCCGCTCGAGGTGCTCGATCTCAACCTCGACCTCTTCTTGCGGCTGGGCGCGGGCTGGGAGCTCCTCTGGCACGTGGAGAACAAGTGCTACTGGAGCGACGAGGGCGCCTTCAACCTGCTCCTCGAGCTGCTCGGCCCGCACCTCGACGCGTACGCGGACCTGATCGCCGAGCACCCGGCGCCGCTCCTCGGCTTCTCCGTGGTGGGTCCCAAGGAGCGCTGCACCATCGAGCTGATCCGGCGGGTCAAGGCGCGGCCAGGCGGGGAGCGAAAGCGTGTGCTCCTCGGCGGCCCGGCCTGCGGCACGCCCGAGTACCGCCGCATCTTCGTCGAGAGCCTGGCGGGCGCCCTCGACGGCTTCGCCCTCGGCGAGGGGGAGCAGCTCCTCTGCGACGCCATCCTCGCCACGCGCGCCGGCCGGGAGCTCGCGGACGTGCCCGGCGTCCTCGCGCCGCAGGCCGACGGGCCCCGCGGTCTCTCTCCGGAGGGCTCCGCGGAGGCGCGAGGACCGGGGCCCCGCCGCCGGCGCGAGCGGCTGCTGCCGCTCGACCGTGTCCCCTTCCCAGGCTTCGAGGACTTCGAGCTCGCGCGCTACCTCGGCGACGGCCTCGTCGTCGAGTGGAGCCGCGGCTGCATCGGCGCCTGCGCCTTCTGCAAGGGCAAGGTCCTCGACGGCCGCTACCGCAGCCACTCGGCCGCGACCATCGCGGAGGCGACCTGCCGCTACGTGCGCGAGCTCGGTGTCCACAAGCTCACCGTCTGCGATCCGGTGCTGAACGGCGACGTCGCGGTGCTCGGCGAGGTCTGCCGGCGCCTCGCCGCTGAGCGCCTCGAGCTCGAGTGGAGCGGCGAGGCACTGCCCAGCCGCACCTTGACCGCCGAGCTGCTGCGCGCCCTCCGGCGCGCCGGCTGCGTCGAGCTCCAGCTCGGCGTCGAGTGCGGCTCCGACCGCGTCCTGGAGCGGATGGGCAAGCGCCGGCTCTTCAGCAGCCGCGACGCCGCCGAGGTGGTGCAGCGCACGCACGCGGCCGGCATCCGCACCGCGCTCTTCCTCATCGTCGGGCACCCGGGCGAGGAGGAGGAGGACTTCGAGCGCACCTGCGAGCTGGTGCGCGCGAACGCCGCCGCGATCGACGAGATCAAGTCGATCAACACGCTGCACCTGATCACCGACACCCCGCTCCACCGGCGCGCGAGCGCGCTCGGGCTCGAGCTCCCGGAGCGCGACTACCACCACCGCTGGGTCGCGGGCGGGCTCACCTCGGAGGTGCGGCTCGACCGCGGGCGCCGGCTCCTCGCCCTCGCTGGCGAGCTCGGCATCCCCGTCCGCGAGACGAACCTCGCCGAGGGCAAGCAGGTGGAGCTGGCGCCGCTCCTCGCGGGCGGCGGCGACCGCGAGGCGCTGCTCGAGGCGCTCCGGCGGCAGGTCGCCACGCTGCGCAGCGTGCGCGCCACCTGAGGGGTGGTGTCCCTCCGGCGGCAGGTCGCCACGCTGCGCAGCGTGCGCGCCACCTGAGGGGTGGTGTCCCTCCGGCGGCAGGTCGCCACGCTGCGCAGCGTGCGCGCCACCTGAGGGGGTGGTGCCCGTCGAACGATCTGCGGTAGAACGCGCTCCGGAGGTGGTGCGATGAGACGGACGATCGAGATCCTCACCCTCGCCGGAGCGCTCCTCGCGGCTGGCTGCCAGCTCGGCGCCGGTGAGCGGGGCAGCGGCAAGCTGAAGAGCGAGGCCCGCACGCTCCCGCCCTTCACGGAGCTCGACGTGGGCGGCGCCTTCGAGCTCGATGTGAGCGTGGGAGAGCGGCAGAGCGTGGAGCTCACCAGCGACGAGAACCTCCTCCCGCTGATCGAGACCAAGGTCAGCGGCGGCAAGCTCACGCTGGGCTCGCAGCGGCCGATCGACCCCACGCGGCTCTTCTTCAAGGCGGTGGTCAAGGACCTCAGCGCGCTCGACTGCTCGGGCGCCGTGCGCGGCACCGTGACCGCCCTCAAGAACGCTCGTCTCGGCGTCCACCTCTCCGGTGCCGGCAGCCTCACCCTGCAGGGCAAGACAGGCGCGCTGTCGCTGGGGATCTCCGGCGCCGGCAAGGTCACCGCGCGTGAGCTCGAGGCCGAGGAGGTCAAGGTGAGCGTCTCCGGGGCCGCCGGGGTCGAGGTCTTCGCCTCGCGCGCCCTCGACGTGACCCTCTCCGGTGCCGGCAAGGTCGCCTACTGGGGCGATCCGAAGGAGGTCAAGCGGCAGATCTCCGGCGCCGGCGCGCTGGTCAAGAAGTAGGAGCGCCGGCCGCGCAGGCTAGGCGGTCGCGCGAAGCTGCCGCGACGAGCGATCACCCATCAGGGCACGGGGTGGAGCTGGCCGCTCTGCTCGTCCCAGCGCCAGACGGCCTCCCCGTCGCTGGGGGCGGCGCGCCCGCTCTCGAAGCGGACGCCGGCGTGCGGGTAGCGCAGCCGCATCGCGGCCCGCAGCTGTTGCCCCTCGAGCACGCCGCCCTGGATGCGCACGACCGGCCGCCCGGCCGGGAGCCGGAGCGCGGCGGCGAAGAACCGCTCGTGGCGCGCCGCGAGCCGGAGCTGGGCGTCGCGCTGCTCGGCCGCGAGGTGGACGCCACCGACCGCGAGGAGGAACCCCGCCGCGAGGCCGAGGACGCGGGCGGCGAGCCCGCCCGCGAGGAGCACGCGCAGCGCGAGCGCCGCGCCGAGCGCGGCCGCCAGCGAGGGGACATAGAAGTAGCGGTGCGGGAGTGCGCTCCAGTGGAAGCGAAAAAAGGTGTAGGGGAGGAGCGCCAGGACCGCGGCGCTGACGAGGAGCAGCGCCGCGCGCAGCGTCGCACGGGTCGGGGCCGGCGAGGGGCGGAAGATCATCGCGACCAGCAGCGCGACGAGCGGCGCCCAGAAGAGCGAGAAGAGGAGGCCGAGCGCACCGACGAGCTGCGGTCCGGCGTGCAGGCCGAGCCGCCAGCTCCCGTCGCTGACGAGCGGGCTCGCGCGCTGCAGCCAGAGCTGCAGGCCGAGATAGGCGGCGAGGAGCGCGGCGGGGGGCAGGTAGACGCGCCAGCTGACCTGGCGCGCCCGGCCGCGGGCGGCGAGCGCGAGGTGCAGGAGGGCGAGGAGCGGCGCTGTCGTGATCGCGGACTCCCTGCAACCGAGCGCCAGCAGCAGCGAGGCGAGGGAGAGGGTGTAGCCGCGCCGGTGCACGGCGGTGGCAGCCGCGGGGTCGAGGAAGCGCGCCCAGCCGAGGAGCGCGGCGAGCAGCAGCGCGGCGCCGAGGGGCTCGCTGATCGCGGAGGCCCAGAGGACCGCGTCGCCGTGCGCCGGCATCACCACGAAGGCCAGCGCCGCCAGCCAGGCCGTGACGCGATCAACCGTCAGGCGCAGCGCGAGCCGCGCGAGGAGGGTGGCGCAGAGCAGGTGCAGCGTGAGCGACGCCAGGTGAAAGGGTAGGGGCCGCGCCCCCGCAGCGGCGCTCAGCCCGGCGAAGAGGAGGTGGGGCAACGGCCGGAAGAAGTGCGAGATGTGCAGCGTCAGCACGTGGCCGAGTTGGGCGCGCGCGTCGGCGGCACACTCGAGCCAGGCGAAGTCGTCGAGGACGAAGCTGCTCCGCAGCGCGCCCGCATGCAGCACCAGCGCCACCGGGATGGCGATCGCGAGGACCGGCAGCTCGAAAGGGACGCGCGCTCGCACGATCCGCCTATAGCACGGGAGCGCGCCCGAGCGTCAGCGCGGCTGGGTGCGTGACAGCGGGCCGCCCCAGCGCCACCGGGATACCGAGGGGGACGCGCGCTGTAGCACGGGAGCGCACCCGAGCGTCAGCGCGGCTGGGTGGTGACAGCGGGACCCGTCCGAGGGCTTGCCACCCACCCCTCAGCGCTCGGCCTGCAGCGGGAGGCTGGCAGCGCGAGGACTTGGCGGGCGCGCTGCAGCGGCACGCATCATGCAGCCCATGCTTCCGGGGCGTTGCTTGACCCTGCGAGCGGCGCTCCGCTATGCTGGAAGCAAGCTGTTGACCTCGAAAGGGGTGCTGTATGACGGGTGGCCGCTCCAAGCTCTTCGGCGCGGGCGTCCTTGGCCTGATCGCCGCCGTGGGCCTCTGGCTCGGGCTGGCTGGCGAGCGAGCGAGCGCGGGCCCCGACCCAGCGCCCCGCGTGCGCACCGTCTCGATGGCTGACGCCACTCCGGTCCAGGTCGCTGGCCGGGCGTCCACCCGGCTCGTCTTCGACGAGACCTCCGAGGTGGTCCAGCGCCTCGCCGTCTATCTCAACGTCGAGTCGCGTGATCCTCGGACCCTGAAGGTCTACCTGGTCTCTCCGACGGGCACGCGCGTGCTGGTCGCCGACGGCTCGACCAGCGCGGCGGCGCGCGCCGATCGGCTGGAGGGCTGGTTCGGCGCCGCCGGGGTGGCGCCAGCAGAGGCCTTCGCCGCCTTCAGCGGCGAGCGGGTCACCGGCGAGTGGACCCTCGATCTCGAGAGCGCTCACCCGGCGCTGCTGAAGCGCTGGAGCCTCACCGCCGACCTCGGCGCGGATGGAAGCCGCGCCAGCATGGAGACCTACGCGGAGCACCGCAGCACCGCGGGTTGCGATTGCAATGTCTCCCCGGCGCGAGGCGCCGCGGCCCTCTCGCTCGCGCTCCTCCTCCTCGGCGCCGTCGTCCTCGGCGCGCGGACTCGCCGCCGCTGAGCGTCCCGTCCGCCTGCCTCCCGGCTCGCGTCCTTCGCGGCGTCGTCCTCGCCGTCCTTGGAGTGGTGCCCCTCGCGGTCTGGTACGGCAGCGCGGCGCCGACGCAGATCAAGGAGCTGCTCTTCACCGCGGGCGTCGCCGCCGGGCTCCTCGCCTGGCTGGCGCTCCCGGGGGGTGAACGCCAGCGGGCCGCGCTGCCGCTGCCGCTCGTCGGCGCGCTCCTCCTCAACCTCGCGGTCTGGGGCGCCTCGCTGCTCGGGGGCCTCGACCCCGGCGTCGGCCTCGAGGCGCTGTCGCCGCGGCTCGCCGGGATCGCGCTCCTCGCGCTGGTGCCGGCGGCGCTGCCCGCGCTGCGTGACCTGCGAGCAGCGCTGGCCGTCCTCCTCGGCGCGGGCGCGCTCGCGGCAGGGTACGCGGTGCTGCAGCTGCTGCGGCTCGATCCCTTCCTCGACACGCGCGGCCTCGTCGGGCACTTCCGCGCCTGCTCGACGACCGCGCACCCGACGGTGCTCGCCGCGTTCCTGGCGGGGAGCTTGCCGCTCGGCCTCGCCGCGCTGCGCCTCGCCGATGGAGCACGTACGCGCACCCTGGTTTGCCTCGCGCTCCTCCTCGAGCTCTGCGGGCTGGCCGCGACGCTCAGCCGCGCGGGGTGGCTCGCGGCCGCGCTGGGGCTCGGCGCCTACGCGCTCGCGGTCCGGTCGCCTCGCGACGAGGCCCACGGGCGCTGGCGGTGGCGCCAGCTCCTCCTCCTCGCCGGGATGGTCCTCCTCGCCGCCGGGCTGATCGTCGTCGCGGCTCGCCTCGGCGCGCTCGACCCCGGCGAGCGCGACCGTGCGTTCTCGCTCGGCGGGCCCTCGGTCGAGAAGCGCCTCCTCATCTATCGAGGCGCGCTGGCGATGGGCGCCGCGGCGCCGCTCCGGGGCCACGGCCCCGGCAGCCTGCCGCACCTGCTGCCGCGCTTTCGCGCGCCCGAGCTCGCCCGCTACTTCCCCGGGAACGACGTCCAGGTCGACAACGCGACCAGCGAGCCCCTCGAGCAGCTCGCCGAGGCCGGCGTGCCCGGGCTCCTCGCCTGGCTGCTCCTCGTCGGGCTCCTGGTCGGGCTGCCGCTCCGCGCGGCGCGCCGGGCCAGCGACGCTGGCCTTCGGGCGCTGCTCGCCGCGGCCGGCGCGGGTGGCCTCGCCCTCGCGGTCCACTCGCTCTTCGGCCTCAGCCTCCGCTTCCAGCCCCAGCAGCTCCTCTGCTGGGCGCTCCCCGGCCTGGGGCTCGCGGCCGCGAGGCTCGCGGCCTCCACCAGCTCGCCGCAGGTGAGCAGAGGCGCCTGGCTCGCCTCCGGCAGGGCCGCGCTCGTCGGGGGGATCGGGGGCGCGCTGCTCGGGCTCTCGCTCGTGGTCAGCCTCGGGGGCTTCCTCTCCGGAGTGCGCCTCGAGGCAGGGCGCCGGCTCGCGGCGGTCGGGCAGCTGGCCTCGGCGGAGC
>JAKLHH010000649.1 GCA_022710245.1 Myxococcota bacterium | reverse complement strand
GCAAGCGCTGCGCGGTGCTGGCGGGCTTCCCGCTCGAGTCGATGCTCCCCGCGGAGCAGCTCTCCTCGGTGCTCGGCCAGCTCCTCGCGTACTGCGACGTCCACGCGCCCGTCTACCCCGACGGCGGCTGGCCGACCGACGGCGCGCGCGACGGCGGCCCCTCGACGGACGGCGCGTCTCCCGCGAAGGGCGGCTGCTCCTGCGCGACCGCCTCCGGCTCCGGCGCCGAGGACCTCGCGCTGCCCCTCGGCGCGCTCCTCCTCGCGCTCACGGTCTCCGTCCGTTCATCACGCGGGCGTCCACGTCCATCAAGAGCCCGCCGCTGACCGCTGTGGTTTGATCGCCGACCTTCGCTCCCGCGCCCATCTCGCGCGGGTCAGGCGTCTCGGGACCCTCGGCGAGCGCCAGGAGCACACGCTCCACCCGTGCGCCGGGCGCTCGGCGAATCCGCCCGGCGGTCGTCCTCGCCCGGTGTCCTCCACGTAAGGTCCCGAGATGCGTGGCCCGCGCGTGCCCGCCCTGTGCTCCGGCGCCAGCCGCACCATGGACCAGAACGTGTGGCTCCACGGCGTGGAATGCCTGCCGCGAGCGACTCTGCTACCCTTTCATCCGTCGTCCGTCGTGGTGGTGCTGGGGGGGGGAGCCAATGGGTCTCGCGGCCACGATCCTCGTCGCGCTCGGCGCCATCCTCTGCCTGACGAAACCGACCTGGGGCTTCCTCGCCTTCGTGGCCGTGATCATCATCCGCCCGAACGAGCAGTGGGACGACGTGCTGCTCCCGACCGTGCCGCTGATGATCCTCGCGGCCGGGCTGGGCTACCTGCTCCACGCGAACAAGGCGCTGCCCCGCCCGGAGGGCGCCCGCGTCCGCGTCATCGTCTTCTGGCTCGCCACCCTCGCGCTCCTCGGGCTCCACCTCCTCATCTGGCGCCGCTGGATGCTCCTCGACTGGATCCTCAGCGAGCTCGCGCCGAGCTTCCTCCTCCTGCTCTACCTGACCCGCTTCTTCTCCACGCCGGCGCGCCTGCACGCCTACTTCGCGACCGTGAGCCTGAGCACCGGCGTGGTCACCGCGATCCCTCTCTTCGTGCACCTCTTCCTGCGGGGACCGCTCACCTTCGTGCGCGACGAGTGGCGCAACCTGGTCCCCAGCTTCGGCGTGATCTGGGACCAGTACCACCTCGCGCCTGGCAGCGACCGCGTGATCGGCCGCGCCAAGGGGATGTGGGGCAACTCGAACGACCTCGGGATGCTGTGCAACTGGGGCATCGCCTGCGCGCTCGCCTGGGTGCGCCGGCCCGGGAGCAAGCTCCTCAGGCTGCTCGGCCTGGCGCTCGCCGTGATGTTCGCCGCCGTGCTGATGCTGACCGGCTCCCGTGGCGGGCAACTCCAGCTCGGGGTCACGCTCTGGATGCTCTTCGTCGGCGGCCGGCGCAAGCTCCTCGGGGTCGTGCTGCTGGTCGTCGCGGTGGCCGGGATCCTCTTCGTGCTGCCGCGCCTCGCGCCGGAGCGGCGCGACACTGCCGCCTCGTCGCGGGAGCGGCAGGTGCTGCTGATGGTCGGCGTCGGCATGTTCAAGAGCAACCCGGTGATCGGCACCGGCTACGCGTCCTTCCCGGAGCACAGCTTCCACCGCCTGCAGGCGCACAACGCGTACATGCAGTGCCTGGCCGAGACCGGGCTGATCGGCGCCTCGCTCTTCTTCCCGCTGGTCCTCTTCCTGCGGCGCGACACCACTCGGGGTGCGAGACGGCTGCAGGCGCAAGGCGTCGGGCGGCTGACGACGCTGGCCAGCTCGATCAGCGCGCTGCAGTTCAGCTTCACCATCTACCTCCTCTTCGCGAACCACTTCATGCGGTTCACGTTCGCCATCCCGATGGTGATGGGGCTGGCGCTCGACTGGGCCGCGGCGCGCGAGGCGCAGCGGCGCGAGACGGCGATCACGCTGGAGGACGCGCCGCGGCCCAAGCACGAGGGCGTCCCGCCCCAGCCGCACGAGGGCGTCCCGCCCCCGCCGCCTGGTGGCGTCGTCGTCGACGTGGAGGCGCCGCCGAGCCCGCGCCCCCCGCCCGGGCCCAGCCTCGACGCGCCCGAGCCACGCTACGTCTTCGATCCCGCGCGGCCCGGCGCTGGCGTGGAGGAGACGTACGAGCTCGAGGTGGATCCGGCGCCGGTCCCGCCGGCGCTGCCACCGGCGCGCAAGGGCGACTGAGACGCGGGGAGCGCTCAGCGTCGGCGAAAGCGCTCGGCGTAGCTCCCGGCGAGCGCGCCCCCGACGGCGTCCCAGGAGTAGCGCTCGCGCGCGAGCTGCCGCGCGCGCGCCACGATCGCCTGGCGGAGGGCAGGTTGCTCGGCGAGCTGCCGCGCGGCGTCGGCGAACTCTCGCGCGGTCTCGGCGACGAGGTAGTGCACGCCCGGCGTGGCGAGGATGCCTTCGATGCCGAGCGCGGTGG
This sequence comes from Myxococcota bacterium, assembly GCA_022710245.1. The sequence continues at coordinate 2,764 of JAKLHH010000649.1, read as the reverse complement.
AGATGACCGGCACGCCCGCCGCGAAGGCCTCGAGGATCTTCAGCCGGGTTCCCCCGCCAACGCGCATCGGCACCACCAGGCCCAGCGCGCCGCGCAGGTAGGGCCGCACGTCGGGCACGGTCCCGGTGACGCTGGCGCCCGCCTCGCGAGCGCGCGCCTGCAGCCGCGCGCTCGGGTTGCGCCCGACCACCACGAAGCGCGAGTCGGGCTGCTCCCGCCGCATCTCCGGCCAGATCTCGCCCAGGAACGCCAGCACGGCGTTCTCGTTCGGCGCCCAGTCCATCGACCCGGTGAAGACCAGGTGGCCGCTCACCTCGGCCGGTCCCGGCGCCGAGAAGTAATCGACGTCGACGCCGTTCGGGACCACCTGCGTGGCGCCGAGCGCTCCGTTCGAGAGCCGGCGCAGCACCTCCTCGTCGACGCTCGAGCAGAGGAGCACGAGCGCCGCCCGGCGGCAGAGCTCGAGCTCCAGCCTGCGCAGCCAGAAGCCCTGCTGGTAGAAGGCGAGCCGCTTCGGGATGGGCTGGGTGCGGTCGGCGGCGAAGCGGTCCCAGATCACGCACTCGACGTTGTGCTCGTCGACCACGAAGGGCACCTGGCTCGGCGGTCCGTAGGGGCTCATGTGCAGGTGGTCGCAGTGGATCAGGTCGACGGCGCCCTGGCGGGTGAGCTGCAGCACGCGCGCGCGCAGCCTCGCGTCCTGGTACTTGCGCACGTTGGCCGGAACCGGGCCGAGGAGGCCGAGCCCGAGCCGGGCGAGCTTGGTCCACGGCGCCGGCGGCGCGAAGAGCTCGGCCTCGATGCCGAGCCGGCGGAGCGCGTCCACGCCGGCGGCCTCGGCGTCACGATCGCCGAAGGCGAGCATGCGCACGCGGTGCCGGGCCGCGAGGGTCCTCGCGATGTGGAACGTGCGGATCTTCCCGCCGGTGTCGAGGGGCCAGGGGACCTGCGGGGCGAGGAACAGGACTCTCAGCGCTTCGGACATGATCACTCTCCCGCCAGCACGGCGGCGCTCATGAAAGCAGAAGCGCCGCGCCTCCGCAACGTGGCTCGGCAGATCACCCGTCCGCCTCGAACGGTGGTACGATCTTGTCATGCACCGTGGCCTCGGGCTCGTCCTCTGCACCTTGGCGGTTGCCGGCTGCGCCAGGCTGGGTTTCGATCGGGGACAGACGGCGAGCAAGGCGGGTGACGCGACCGTCCTCGACGGTCCTCGCGTCCTCGAGGTGGGGGCCGCCGAGGGCTCCACGACCAGCGACCTGCGAAGTGATCTCGCCAGGCCCGACCTCGCCAGGCCCGACCTCGGCAAGCCCGACCTCGCCAAGCCCGACCTCGCCAAGCCCAGCAAGGACGGTCCCGCGGTGGCCAGTGGGTGCGCTCTCGGCGCAGCACCCGTGCTGGTCTACTCCAGCGCCATGCAGGTCTGCCCGGGCGCCGTCACCCAGTGTCAGGCGGAGAGCCTCTGCGACACTCCCGGCTGGCACCTCTGCACCGCCGACGAGTTCGTCTTCCTCGGCGGCACCACCATCCCGTCGGCGACCAAGGCGTGGATCGCCTCCTGCGTCCGCACCGGCGACGTGGTCACGGCGCCGACCGAGCAGATCTGCCCGGGCACCTGCGGCACCCCGACGGTGGGGACCTCCCTGGTCTTCGGCTTCACCTGCTCGGGTGGCTCCGCGAGCAGCGGCGCGCAGCACCCGCAGGGCGTACAAGCGGGGCAGCTCCAGCACCGCGTCGGGGCGGTCGGCGCGGCCTGCGCATACTGGGAGGTCGGCGAGGCGATGCTCACCCGCGCGGCGGTCTGCTGCCTCTCCAGCGCCTGAGCCGGACCCGCAATTGCCCCTCCCGGCCGCTGGGGCTAAGCTTGCCGGTATGCGCGCATACCTCTCCTGCGGACTCTTCCTCTCCCTCCTGCTGCTGGCCACCTCCGCTCAAGGCGACGTGGTCGAGAAGTTCACGACCGCCGTCGCGACCAGCGACCTCAGCACCCTGGGCGTCTGCAAGCAGCTCACGGTGCGGGTCTTCGGCACCGGCGGCGCCGTGACGGTGGCTGGCAACGGCGCGGCGGTCATCAAGAGCTCCGCTCCCACCGACGCGGCGTTCCTCGCCTCCACGAACGCGCTCCCCGCGTCGACCTACAAGGTCACCGCGCGCATCTCCAAGATCAACTTCCCGCAGAACCCGCCCGGCGGCGCCGAGAACGGCGTGACGCTGCTCGCCATCTCCAACGCGCAGCCGCTGCCCGCCAGCGAGATGTGGTGGGCGAGCTACCGCATGCTCGCGATCGAGGTCGACGCGGTCCCGGACACCGCGAACGCCCACCCGATCTACCTCAACTACTGGGACGCCTCGAACCTCTACACCTGGAACGGGACCAAGTGGGGCGTGGGCGACCCGAACTGGGTGCCGGTCCTGACCTACGACCCGGCGCTGACCTACGAGGTGGAGATCGAGAAGGCGGCCAACTGGTACTACCTGCGGGTCCGCTCGGCGACCGGCGCTGTGCTGACACAGGCCTCCGTGCCCGTCCCCAACGTGCGACCCGCGAGCACCGAGTACGCGTTGATCGGTGACCGCCTCACCAGCGACTTCAACGGCACCATGGAGGTGAGCTCGGTCTCGCTACCGACGCCCACCGGCTGCAACCCCGGCGGCGACGGCGGCACGGCGGGCGACGCGAAGGTCGGCGACGCGAAGGCCACCGACGCGAAGGTGACGAAGGACGCCGGCCCGGGCGACGCCAAGCCGGGCGAGAAGGGCAAGC
>JAKLHH010000648.1 GCA_022710245.1 Myxococcota bacterium | reverse complement strand
CCGTCGCCGGGGAGCGCGCCCCCCGGCTCCCGCTGCGTCGTCCCGGCGATCGCGAAGCAGGCCACGCCGTCGGGGAGCGGCAGCGGAGACCGCGGATCGGCGCCGTGCGCGAAGCGATCGCGCCCGGCCCAGTGCTCGTCGAGCGTGTTGCCGAAGCGCAGGTCGGTGATCCCTGCGCTGCGGAGCTTCCCCAGCGGCGCGAGGGGCGCGCTGTAGCGACTGACGCCGAGGAGCACCTCCGCCAGGTTCCCGCCGCGCTCGAAGGGCGCGCCGTGGTGGGGGGTGCCGAGGCAGACGAGGCGGCGGAGCCCGGCGCGCCACGAGTGCCCGGCGACCTCCGCCGCGTGGCAGGCGCTCCGCGCCACGAGGCCGCCCATGCTGTGGCCGAGCAGCACCAGCTCCTCGACCGGGACAGGCCACTCGGCGACCAGGCGCTCGAGCAGCGCGGCCAGGGCGTGCCCGCTGGTCGAGATGTGCAGCCCGCTGTTGTAGAGCAGGTGGACCGCGGCGTACCCGAGGTCGCCCGCCAGCGCGGCGCCGTGGTCGTGGCCCGCGCGCCGCCACTGGCGGTCGTTCATGCAGCTGCCGTGGACGAGGACGAGCAGCCTGCCGCCAGCTTGGGGCAACGCCGCGCGCAGCGGCTCCCGTTCGACGACCAGGGCCGATCCGTCCACGCGCAGCTGCATCTCGAGGGCGAGCGAGCTGCCGGTCTCCTGCAGGTGGTCGCCCAGCACGCCGTTGACCACGGCGAGCACGCCCTCGGCCTCGGCCCCGAGTCGGGCCTTGCCCAGGAGCGGCCCCAGCGGCCCGAGCGGCGCCAGCGCCAGGTCGATCCCGCTCCCCACGAGCTGCGTCACGCGGCGGACACCGCCGTAGACGAGGCCCGCGAAGAGGTCGGCGGCGCCGCCGAGCGGCCGCCCGAGGACGTCGGGCCCACCGCCGATGGTGGTGTGCATCGTCTCTGCCACCGTGGTCACGTGCTTCGTCGCCTCGGTCGCCAGCCGGATCGCGGCGCGCAGGTCGTCGACGGGGTTTCGCGTCTTCATGCGCTCGCAGCAGACCGCGAAAGCCCCGACGCCGGCAAGGACAAACACCGTCCTGACCGGTGACGGCGACGAAGTCGGCAAAGCCTCAGGGCGCGAGCTTGGCCACGAAGACGTCGTAGTTGCCGTCCGGGGTCGCGGAGAGCGCGCCGCCGCCGAAGTCGACGCTGCCCCAGAAGCGCCCCGTGACGAGCACGCCGCCGGCGGCGTCGGTGGCGAGCGCGTTGGGGGACAGATCGCCCGCGTCGCCGAGCTTCTTGCTCCAGACGTGCTTGCCGGTGCCGTCGAGCTTGGCGAGGTACATCACGTAGGTCTGGTTGGGCGAGCTCAGGGCTCCACCGCCGAAGTCCATCGTCCCCTTGAAGGTGCCGCCTATGATCACGCTGCCAGCCCCGTCGACCGCGAGCGAGTAGGCGTGCTGCGGCGAGCTGTCGCCGAGCTGCTTGCTCCAGAGGTGCGCGCCGCTGGCGTCGAGCTTGGCCAGGTAGATGTCTCGCGAGCCAGCGCTCTTCAGGTCGCTGCCGCCGAAGTTGACCGTGCTCTCGTACTCGCCGGTGACGAGCACGCCGCCGGCGCCGTCGACGCGCAGCGCGGCGACGTACTGGTAGGTGGAGCTGTCGCCAGCGCGCTTGGCCCAGAGCGGGCTGCCGCTGCCGTCCAGCTTGGCGACGAAGATGTCTCTGCCGCCGGCGCTCTTGACGCTGGCCGCGCCGCCGAAGCTGAGGGTGCCGCCGAACTCGCCCGCGAGGACGATGTTGCCCTGCCCGTCGACGTCCATCGCCTTGCAGCTCTGGATCACGTCGTCGCCGAAGCTCTTGCCCCAGAGGAGCTTGCCGTCCTTGTCGAGCTTGGCGACGAAGATATCGGAGACGCCCGCGGCGGTCAGGGCGCCGCTGCCGAAGTTGAGGCTGCCGTAGTAGTCCCCCGCGATCATCACGTCGCCGGCGCTGTTCGTGGCCACCGCGCGCGCCAGCTGGTAGTCCTCGGCGTCACCGAAGCTCTTGCTCCAGAGGTGCTTGCCGCTCGGGTCGAGCTTGACCACGAAGAGGTCGCCCTGGCCGGAGCTCTTCAGGTCCTGGCCGCCGAAGTTGACCGTGCCCTCGAACTGGCCGGCGACGATGATGTTGCCGGACTTGTCCACGGCCACCGCGTTCCCCTGCTGGTAGTCGCCGTTGTCGCCAAAGCGCTTGCCCCAGAGGGGCTTGCCCGTGGGGTCGAGCTTGGCGATGAAGATGTCGCTGCCGCCCGCGCTCTTCAGCGCGCCGCCCCCGAGGTCGAGGGTGTCCTCGAAGCTGCCGGTGAGGATCACGTTCCCGGCGCCGTCCGCGACGATGGCCCGCGCCTCCTCCATGGGCATCGAGGTCCCGTTCGTGTCGCCGAGGCGCTTGCTCCAGAGGTGGCTGCCAGGCGGTCCAGAGTCGACGACCACCTTCTGGTCGGGCGCGCTCGCCTCGGCGCGGCGGTCGGCGGCCACGCCGTCGGAGGCGGCGGGGGCGTCGGAGGAGGCAGGGGCGTCAGCGCGGACCACCTCGGCGCTCGGGAGGTCGCCGACCTGCGCGTCCGCGGCGGTGGAGTTGTTCGAGCACGCCGCCGGTCCGAGGGCCAGCAACGCGGGCAGAGCGAGCCAGAGTCTGATCATGTCGTGCACACCCTTTCGGGCTGACACGCACGAGGTCGGACAGAGGTGCGGAGTTCTTCTTCAGCGGGTAGTGGGAGCGGCCCATCGGCCGCCGGAGCGCGGCCAGTCGGCGCGGCACGGTCTGTGCCGCCTGCCGGGTCGTCGCGACGTCGCGAGCTGGCACACATCGGCACCCATGCCACCGCCTAACCATTTGAACTCACGTCACCAGGTGACGGCCCGCCCGTTGCAATGTGCCTCACAGCAACCAAGGAGACGCCAGATGGCTCATCGCCTGCCCATGGTCGCTGCCCTCGCGTTGCTGGCGAGCTGCGGGAACCGCGCCCTCGGCCCCGAGCCAGCCGATGGCGGGAGCGGCGAGCAGCACATGCCCTCCGTCTGCGGCGACGCGGGTCCGCTCTACCGCTCTCCGTCCCACGACCACGAGTGCACGGGCAACGTGGGTTGCTCGGCGCGCGCCTACCAGTGCGGCTGCCACTGCACCCTCTGCGGGGATGGTCTCTGCCTGCGCGCGATCTGCGACGACAGCTGCATGCCCCGCGACTGGCGCACCGACGACGTGCGGCCGCCGGTGGACTCACGGCCTTCGATGGACGCCGTGCAGACCTGCACGGTCCCGAGCTACCCGTCGGACTGCGCGCAGGTCTCCACCTTCCAGTGCGGGTTCATGGCGACCTGCACCGACGGCATCGTCAAGGCCAACTGGCACGAGCACTACGAGTGCAACGGGCAGGAGCAGATCGCTTCCTTCACCTGCAAGACCACCTGCTCGAACGGCTGCGCCGGCACCACCTCCGTCTGGCCGAAGGACGGCGCGGATCTCGTCGCGCAGGTGTGCAACTAGCCCCGGGGTTTGCGCTCAGGCCTCCTCGTCGTTGCCTGACCGCTACCGCGGCGGCTTGGGGGCGCGGCGCACATGCATACAATCCGAGACCTCGTCGCAGCTCTGCTTCGACAGGCACTGGACCAGCTCGCGCCGCGCACTGTCATCCCATTGCCCGAGCTTGCGCGCCATCGTCCGGCCGCCCAGGCACCGAGCCGCCTCCTGCTCGACAGTACGTTCCCTCGACAGCGGGAAGCACGCGTCGATGCGCTTGGCGAACAACGCGCAATAGGCCTTGTCGCTCGAGTTCGGATCTTCACTGCACGACGACAGAATCAGCACGACCAGGATCAGCCGGCTCGCCGCATTGCATGGATGGAGAGCGCGCATACGAAGGGGTCCCGAAGCGACATGACAACACCGAGCTCAGCGCATAGTCAAGGGCCCACCATGGTGCTCTGCGGCGACGCAGGTCTGCCTGAACGCGATCTGCGACGACAGCTGCATGCCTCGGCCCGACAGTGGCTGGCCGGACGAGCTCCCATGCCTGGTCCCGCCGCTCTGCAACCCGCCGGCCGAGCTACATGCTCCCCGTCGCCGCGCAGCGCTCGCGCACCCAGCGCGCCAGCTCCGCGTGTGAGGCGGGGCGCGCCGCCCGGCAGGCCGCGATCTCCCCTCGGAGCGCCTCGTCGTCCTCGAAGCGGTCACGCGGCGCGCGAGCGAGGCAGCGGAGGATCAGCGCGCGGAGCTCGTCGTCCAGCCCCGGGAGCGCCGGCGGCTCGGCGGCCCGCACGCGGTCCATCGTCTCGAGCGGCGTCTCGCCGTCGTAGGGGCGCTCGCCGAGGAGGAGCTCGACGAGGGTCACGCCGAGCCCGAACTGGTCGCTCCGCGCGGTGAGCGGCTCCCCGCCGACCTGCTCCGGCGACATGTACGCGTACTTCCCCTTCCGCACGTTCGCCTGCGTGATGCCCTCGAGGAGCGTCGCCTTTGTGACGCCGAAGTCGGAGAGCTTCACCTCGCCCGCGCGCGAGAGCAGGACGTTGGTGGGGCTGACGTCGCGGTGCACCAGGCCGAGCGGACGCCCGCCGTCGTCCGTCGCCGCGTGGAGGTAGGCCAGCGCGAGCACCACCTCCTCGGCGATCAGCAGCGCCAGCCCCGGCGAGGGCAGGCCGCCGGCGAGGAGGGCGTGCAGGTCGGCGCCGTCCACGTAGTCGAGGCGCAGGAAGTAGACGCCGTCGGCGACGGCCAGGTCGTGGACCTGCACCAGGTTGCGGTGCTGGAGCCGCGCGCCGAGCCGCGCCTCCTCTATCAGCAGCCGCTGCAGCCGCGGGTTCTCGCGCAGCTCGGGGAGCAGCGCCTTCAGCGCGACTCGCTTCTCGAAGCCGCTCGCGCCGTGGGCGACGGCCAGGAACACCTCGGCCATCCCGCCCACGCCCAGGCGGCGGAGCAGGCGGTAGGGGCCGAGCGCGCGGGGCGGCGAGGGGGAGAGAGCGTCGCTCATGGTATGCTCCGGCCGACGACGCGACAGTATAGAATGGGAGCTCGAGGGATGCCTCCGTGTTCTTCCGATAGCAGCTCGACGGTGGCCACCGTCCACGGCGAGGCGCTCCCGGCCGGCGCCGGAGGCGCGGGGGCCTCGCGCTGCCAGCTGGTGGTGATCGAGGGAGCTGACATGGGGCGCGCGGTCAGCCTCGGCGCCGAGGAGATCGTGATCGG
>JAKLHH010000647.1 GCA_022710245.1 Myxococcota bacterium | reverse complement strand
TTCGGGGTGATCCTGAACCCCCTCTTCAGCACCGTCCCCTACGGGGTTGTCGGCGCGGAGCTCTTGCTGACCACCTTCGGGCTCATTTCGGTCCGCGCCCTCTGGCGCGTCCTTACCGAGCGCGCCCGCCTGACGGCCCGCAACGCTAACGTCCAGCCGGCGATCAAGCACCGCGCCCTCCTCATCGGCGCTGGCCAGGCGGGGGTCATGGTGGCCCGCGAGGTCTCCACCCGGCCCGACGTGGGCTTCGACGTGGTCGGCTTCGTCGACGACGACCCCCGCAAGCAGGGCTCGATCATCCACGGCTACAAGGTCCTCGGCCCCTCCGCGCGCATCGGCGAGTTCGCCGAGGCGGTGGGCGCCGACCTCGCCGTCATCACCATGGCGAGCGTGCCCGCCTCCTCGGTGCGCCGCATCGTGGAGCTCGCCGAGGCCGCCTCACTGAAGGTCCAGATCATCCCCGGCCTCTACGAGATCCTCTCGGGCCGCGTGAACATCTCGAAGATCCGCCCGGTCGCCATCGAGGACCTCCTTGGCCGCGCGCCGGTGCACCTCGATGAGGACCAGATCAGCGCCTTCATCACCGGCAAGGTGGTGATGGTGACCGGCGCCGGCGGCAGCATCGGCTCGGAGATGTGCCGGCAGGTCTGCCGCTACAAGCCGCGCCGCCTCGTCCTCCTCGACCAGGCCGAGAACCCGCTCTTCCACATTCACCGCGAGCTCCTCCGGACCTATCCGGAGGTCCCGCTCGAGCCCGTGATCGGCAACGTCGCCGACCGTGGCCGCGTCGAGCGCGTCCTCAGCGCCGCCCGCCCCGAGGTGGTCTTCCACGCCGCCGCCCACAAGCACGTCCCGCTGATGGAGGCGAACCCGGGCGAGGCGGTGCGGAACAACGTGCAGGGCAGCCGCAACCTCGCCGAGGTCTCGCACGAGGTCGGGGTCGAGGCGTTCGTGATGATCTCGACGGACAAGGCGGTCAACCCCACGTCCGTCATGGGCGCGACCAAGCGCGTCGCCGAGATGGTCGTGCAGGCGCTCTCCACCGCCTCGCGCACCCGCTTCATCACGGTCCGCTTCGGCAACGTCCTCGGCAGCGAGGGCAGCGTGGTGCCGATCTTCAAGGAGCAGATCGCCCGCGGCGGCCCGGTCAGCGTCACGCACCCGGAGATGAAGCGCTACTTCATGACCATCCCGGAGGCGAGCCAGCTCGTGCTGCAGGCGGCGACGATGGGCAAGGGCGGCGAGATCTTCGTCCTCGAGATGGGCGAGCCGATCCCCATCGTGAACCTCGCGCGCGATCTCATCCGCCTCTCCGGGTATCGCCCGGACATCGACATCAAGGTCGAGTTCACCGGCATGCGCCCCGGCGAGAAGCTCTACGAGGAGATCAACCTCTCCGAGGAGAACGCGACCAAGACGCGCCACCCGCGCATCTGGGTCGGCAAGTGCCAGGTGCCGAGCCTGCCGTCCGTGCGCACCCTGATCGACGCGCTCGTGGCTGTGGCGCCGCAGGCTGACCCCGCCACGGTGCGCCGGGAGCTCGCGGCGATCGTGCCCGAGTTCGCGCCTCCGCCGCCGCCGTCGACGGAGCCCGCCCCCGAGACCCAGGCGGCCGACAAGCCGGCCGCTGCTGCTGCTGAGTACGCGGGCACCGCCGCGTCCGCCTAGCCCAGGACACCTCCACCTCCGCGCCTTCTACGCGCCTCGCCGCCACGAGCTCCCTCGTGGTACGCTGCCAATGAATCACCGCACCAGGTTGTCCAAGCGAGGGAACGCTCGACGGGAGGAGATCCATGTCCAGAGGTCAGTGGTACCGCCGCCTGCCGCTCGCCTGCGCGCTGCTCCTCGCGGGAGCGCTCGCCTGCCCTGCCCAGAAGCCCGCCAGCCCCGACACCACCGCCGCGCGCCCGCCCGACCCGAAGGTCACACGCCCCGGCGCGGACAAGCCCGAGCCGAAGGTGCCCAAGGCCTTCGCCGCCGGCCGGCCCGTGGCCGCCACCGTTGACAGCTCGTTCGCCGCGCTCCGCAGCAAGGCGATCGGGGAGCAGGCGCGCCTCTACCCGAAGAAGGGTGAGGGCCCCGAGGCGCCGCCGCTCTCGCTGACCGCCTCCGACGGCACCGGGCTCGTCCTCGAGCGCTTCACGGCCCGCGCGGCGCTCGAGGGACCGCTCGCGCTGACCGAGCTCCACCTCGTCTTCCGCAACCCGCAGCCGCGCGTCATCGAGGGGCGCTTCTCGATCACGCTCCCCCAGGCGGCCGCGATCAGCCGCTTCGCGATGAAGCTCCCCGGCGGCTGGCAGGAGGCCGAGGTCGTGGAGCGACGCGCGGCGCAGGAGGCCTACGAGGACTTCCTCCACCGCCGCCAGGACCCCGCGCTCCTCGAGAAGAAGGCCGGTAACGAGTTCAGCGCGCGCATCTTCCCCATCCCGCCGAGCGGAGAGAAGGAGATCAAGCTCTCCTACTCGCAGGAGATCGCGTCGACGGAGAGCACCTTCCGGTTGCCGCTCCGCGGGCTCCCCGAGCTGCGCCAGCTCGACCTCACGGTCCTCTACAGCAAGCGCGACGCGGCCGGGGTCTGCCTCGACCCGAAGAGCCCCGGCGTGCTCTCGCCCGGCTCGGTGCGCCTCGCGCAGCAGCGCATCAAGCCGCAGCACGACCTCATCCTCCACACCGCAGGAGGCTGCAAGGGCGCCGCCGGCCCCGCGAGCAAGCCCCCGCAGGGGCTGCGCCACGAGAACCTGGTCCTCGCGCGGCTGCGTCCGACGCTCACCACCGACGCCGCGCCCATCGCGAGCCTGCTCGTGCTCCTCGACACCAGCGCCTCCCGCGCCGCCGGCTTCGCCTCTCAGGTGGAGCTCCTCGGCAAGCTCGCCGCGGTGCTGGCGCCGGAGACGAAGCTCCAGGTCGCCTGCTTCGACCAGGTGGTGACGCCGATCTTCGAGGGCGAGGCGGGCAAGCTCGCCGAGTCGCACCTGCAGGAGATCCTCGAGCGCCGCGCGCTCGGCGCCTCCAACCTGCACGCCGCGCTCGTCTGGGCCGCCGCGCGCAAGGACTACAAGCGGCTGCTCCTGCTCACCGACGGCGTCGCCACCGCCGGCCTCACCGACGGCGCCGAGCTGGTCAAGGCGGCGAAGCAGCTCCGCGCTGGCTTCGAGCGTATCGATGCGATCGGCGTCGGTGGCATCCGCGACGAGGACCTCCTGCGCCGCCTGGTGCGCGGCACGGCCGCCAAGGACGGCGTGCTCCTCGACGGGGATCGCCCGGTCACCGAGCTCGCAGAGCGGCTGCGGCGCACCACCGTCTCCGGGATCGAGGTGGACGTGAAGGGCGCGCGCTGGGTCTGGCCCTCACGGCTGGACGGCGTGCAGCCCGACGACGAGGTGCTGGTCTACGCGGACCTGCCGACGAGCGCGCTTTCCGAGGGCAAGCCGCTCACGGTGAGCCTCTCCGGACCGCTCAAGCAGTCGCACGAGGTGGAGCTCTACGGGACGCAGCGACCGCTCCTCGAGCGCGCCTGGGTCGCCGCGAAGATCGCCCGGCTGATCGACGAGCGCGACCGCGCGGGCGAGCGGGAGCTCGAGCGCGCCGCCAAGGTGAAGCAGGAGATCATCTCGCTCTCGACGAAGCACCGCGTCCTAAGTGACTACACCGCGCTCCTGGTCCTCGAGACCGAGTACGACTACACGCGCTTCGGGATCGACCGCAAGGCGCTCTCGGACATCCTCGTCGTCGGCAAGGAGGGCGTGCAGGTGCTGACGCGGAAGGACCTGGTGCTGGCCGAGGCGAACCAGCCGCCGCCCGACACCGACGGGGCGGCGGACGCTGACCAGGCTGTCCGACCGCCGCGCCATGCGGTCGGCGGTCACAAGGCTGGACGGCTCGGGATGCTCCGCGGCAAGGGCGGCTCCGGCCGGGGTGCCGGCGGCGCCCCTGCGGGCGAGGCGGTGGGCGGGGCGCCCGGAGCGCGCGAGGAGAGGCAGGAGGCGAAGCGAACCGCGTCCGCCGCCCCCGAGACCAAGGCCCGGCCTGCCCCGGCGGCCCCGAAGGCCGAGTCGCGGGAGCAGGAGGCGCCGCTCGCAGCGGCCCCGGCCCGCCAGCTCGCCGCTAAGCGCGCAGTCTCGAAGCAGGCCGTCTCCGGGCTGCTCGGCAGGAGCCGAGATGTCGCCGGCGCACTCCGCGGCCCTGGCCAGTCAAGCGTCCCTGCGCTGACGGGCAAGATGGCGGAGGTAGCCGGGCTGATCAAGGCAGGCAAGGCCGAGCGCGCCGTCCTCGAGGCGCTCCGCTGGCGAGCCGAGGACGAGGCCGACATCCTGGCGCTCGTCTCGCTCGGCGACGCGCTGAAGGCGAGCGGTCGCAAGCTCCTCGCGGCGCGCGCCTACGGCTCGATCATCGACCTCTTCCCATCGCGCGCGGACATGCGGCGCTACGCCGGCATGCTCCTCGAGAGCCTGGGCGACGCGGGCCAGGGGCTAGCTGCTGACAGCTTCGCCGACGCGGTGCTGCAGCGGCCGGACCACCCGAACAGCCACCGCCTGCTCGGCTACGCACTGCTGCGCCTCGGCGAGCTCCCGCTCGCCTTCGCGGCCATCGAGGCGGGCGCGAAGCGCGGCTACCCGTCGGGGCGCTTCCTCGGGGTGGACCGCATCCTGCGCGAAGACCTCGCGCTCATCGGCGCCGCCTGGCGCGCCCGAGACCCGCAGCGCGCCGGTGAGATCGAGCGGCGACTCCGTGAGGCGGGGAGCACGCCCGAGACCGAGCCAACCCTGCGCTTCGTGCTGAGCTGGGAGACCGACGCGAACGACGTGGACTTCCACATCCACGACGGCCAGGGAGGCCACGCCTTCTACGGGGCCAAGGTGCTCCCGTCGGGGGGCAGCCTCTACGCCGACGTGACGACGGGGTACGGGCCCGAGTGCTTCACCATCCCGGGCAAGCCTCGTGGGTTCCCCTACAGGCTGCAGATCCACTACTTCAGCCGCGGCCCGATGGGCTACGGGATGGGCAAGCTGGAGATCATCCAGCACGACGGCAAGGGCGGGCTCACCTTCGAGCAGCGCCCCTACGTCGTGATGGTCGACCGGGCGTTCGTGGACCTGGGAGTGGTGGAGAAGCCGCTCTGAGGCGAGCGGTCAGAGGAAGACGGGAAGCTCAGCCCTTCTTGAGCGGCTTGGCGGGGCAGCCGACGACGGTCTCGCCCTCGGGGACGTCCTTCGTCACCACTG